>NZ_JASJFF010000831.1:0-1318 GCF_030065435.1 Microcystis sp. M53603_WE2 | reverse complement strand
GACTAAAATCCGTGGGCATGACTTCGGTACAATCGGGCATGGATAATGTTAGAAATATTACCGGTTCACCCATGGCGGGACTAGACGCGGATGAATTAATTGACACCAGGGAATTAGTCCAAAAAGTCCAAGATATGATTACCAACTGCGGTCAAGGTAATTATCAATTTAGCAATCTGCCCCGCAAATTTAATATTGCCATCGAGGGGGGACGCGATAACTCGGTTCATGCGGAAATTAACGATATTGCCTTTGTTCCTGCCTATAAAGAGGGAGAATTAGGCTTTAATGTCGTGGTGGGTGGCTTTTTCTCGGCTAAACGCTGTGAAGCGGCAATTCCTATGAATGTTTGGGTGAGACCGAATCAGGAAGTGGTGGATTTATGCCGAGGAATTTTGGAAGTTTACCGCGACAATGGATTGCGCGCCAATCGTCAAAAATCCCGTTTAATGTGGTTAATTGATGAGTGGGGAATCGAGGAATTCCGCACGCGGGTGGCTAATCACTTAGGTTATGCCTTGGCAACGGCTGCCGAAAAAGACGCAATCGACTGGGAAAAACGGGATCATTTAGGAGTTTTCCCCCAAAAACAGGAGGGATTGAGCTATGTCGGTCTTTGTATTCCCGTTGGTCGTCTATTTGCCGATGATATGTTCGATTTAGCCCGGATTGCCGAAGTGTATGGTAGCGGAGAATTGCGTTTAACCGTGGAACAAAACGTGATTATTCCCAATATAGCGGCTGAAAATATGGCGACTCTTTTAACCGAGCCTTTACTGGCTAAGTTTACCCCCAATCCCACTCCTTTACAACGAGCGCTCGTTTCCTGCACGGGGGCGCAATTCTGCAATTTTGCCCTGATTGAAACCAAAAATAAGGCTGTGGACTTGATTCGTCAGTTAGATGCCGAATTAAATATCCCCCGGGGTGTGCGGATTCATTGGACTGGTTGCCCTAACTCCTGCGGACAACCCCAAGTGGCCGATATCGGTTTGATGGGGACAAAAGCGCGCAAAGACGGCAAAACCGTGGAGGGAGTTGACCTCTACATGGGGGGTAAAGTGGGTAAAGATGCTCACCTAGGCAGCTGTGTACAAAAAGGGATTCCCTGTGAGGACCTAAAATCGGTGTTAACCTCTATCCTCATCGAGCAATTTGGGGCGACACCGAAAGGTTAATTGACAAGTTTATTGATACGCTGAATGGGTAGGGTTGATTCATAGTAGGGTTGATTCATGAATCAACCCTACCCAAACCCCCCGTTGGGGGCGTGGCGCCGCCCCCAAACCCCGGAGCGCATTAGTTTTTCGGTGGGATG
>NZ_JASJFF010000091.1:0-5031 GCF_030065435.1 Microcystis sp. M53603_WE2 | reverse complement strand
CCGATTCGGGGTAAGAACACAATAATTTTAATAATCCCTTGCGTTCCATCTCCTCAAAATCGATCCCCCAAGAAGAAGCATTTCGGGACAATTGGGCGCGAGATTCTTCATAAGCGAACAAAATCGCCCGCTCACCGCGCCTACAGCCTTCTTCCAGAAATTTACTAACTAAGAGAGTTTTACCCGTACCGGTTGCTCCTGTAGCCAAAATAATCGAATCCTTGAAAAAACCGCCTCCACACATATCATCGAGGGTTTTTACTCCCGAAGAAATGCGGACATTAGAGGAGCGCTGAGTTAAACGCATCGCACCGAGGGGGAAGATATTAATGCCATCATTGGTGATAGTAAAGGGATATTCCCCCTTCATGTGGGTTGTTCCCCGTAATTTGAGGATTTCTGCGGTTCTGCGTCGTCTTTCTCCCTCTAGCACGTTCCGCATAATTACCACATTATCAGAGACAAATTCCTCTACACCAAAACGCGCCACCGCTCCGTATTCTTCGATACGTTCCGTGGTCATAATTGAAGTCACTCCTAATAATTTTAGCCGGGCCACGAGCCGAAAAATTTCTCGCCGCACCACTGACACCGCTTCGTACTGCTGAAAAACAGCAGTTACAGAGTCAATTGATACCAGTTTTGCTTTATATTTGGTAATTGCGTATTGAATGCGCTCGATCAGGGCCGAAAGATCAAAACTACCCACCACCTCTTGACCTTCCGGATCCGGGGAAGCATCGAGAATAAATAACTTACCCTGGTCAATTAATTCTTCTAAATCCCAACCAAAACTATAGGCATTTTGGATAATATCGGTGGGAGATTCTTCAAAAGTAACAAACAGTCCCGGATAGTCAAAATACTTGATCCCGTGGTAGAGAAATTGCACAGCAAGCAGGGTTTTTCCCGTGCCAGAAGTGCCACTCACTAAGGTGGTTCGCCCCATGGGTAAACCACCGTGAGTGATCTCATCAAAACCTTCAATTAGGGTTCTAATTTTGCGAACACCTTTCGGTTTAATCGGTGGATTCAATTGGCTATTAGAGTTAGATTGAGTCATTATTTATCCAGCGAATATTTAAAGAGTAGGATTTTTATCTAATTTTTCCACAGAAACATATCAGGCCTGACTAGATACTTTATACCATCTTGATGTCCCTTGACTCTTGACTTTCCCATAAACGTACTAGATTACGCCCCGATCATTTCTCCTTCAATAAATATAACCCGTCTAATCACCTATTGCCGAAGGCCTAGCTATCATTTTCTCGTTCACGAATTTCCTCGTACAGTAAGTCTAAACCGATCAGAACCTTCTCTCGATCGGACAAATCACCGATAATTTTCCGCACCGGGGGAGGGAGGACTTTCGCGAGGGTAGGAGTAGCGAGAATCTTGTCTTCCTCCGCTAGTTGCGGGTTTTTCAGCACGTCAATCACCTTGAGCGCATACACTCCCTGAAATTCCTCTTCTAGGATATTTTTCAGGGTTTTCAAGGCACGCACGGAGTTGGGGGTATTGCCGGCGACGTACAGTTTTAAAACATAGGTTTTTTTAAAGACGCTCATAGGTTAAGATAAAAGGGGCTGGGGATACGAGTTTATTGTTATTTATTGGGGAGATTTTAGTCTATTCCCAATAATAAATCATAAGGGATATCCTCGCGAGGTATGGAACGACGATACATTTCCCCCAAGTGAGCAAGGATATCAATGAGAGCGAGACGATAATCTAGGAGAATTTCCTCACTTCTGCCTTCTAATTTTAACTGTTGGGAAAATTCATCCATTAACTCCATGTGAATTTCCAGAATTTGCGACACTGAGAGATCGGTAAAAAAGACATTATTAACCAACTCATCGATCGCTTGATTAATCGGATAATCCTGTTGGAAGTAATTTAAAATAATCTCCCGATAATCTCTTCTTAATTCCCGCAGTAATTCGTTTTTTTCCTCCGGGGCAAGATTGCGATAGAATAGCTGCGGGTTGCGTTTGTAGTAAACACCTAAATAGCCGAGTCTTTCTTTTAATTTTTCCGCTAAACGGCGCTGTTGTAGGAGGAGAAAACTGTGATTATTTTCCACGGGATTTGGTTGGTTAACAATCGTGGTAGGTTCGGAAAAAGAGCAATTAGGAGCTAAATGGAGAAATCGAGCGATCGCTTGGTCGATGACCGAGGTGATGCTGTCTAATTCCTTGACGGTAATTTGTAATTCGGCACTATGATAGAGACAGGTGGGAGAGTCATTCGTCTCGGCAGTGATGTTCTTGTCAGCGACAATGATCACTACTGGCAGTAAAATCCCCCCTTCGTAGAGTTGATTAAAAGTCGGCTGTAGGGAAGGATGAGAGACCACCAGCAAACAATCGATTTTTTCCTTCTCTGCCTCGATATTAGCCAGTAATTCGCTAGAAGAAGACCCTAGGGTTAGATTATAGCGTTCATTAGCCAATAAAGCCGTCAAAGAATTAACCAGCCCCGGAGGTGAACTCACTCCCGTCAAGGGTGGGTCCGTTGGGACAAAAGCATAAATAGTCAGTCTCGGAGGCAACGTTTTCTCACCCGCAAGGTAGATAGAAAATAACAAACTATAGGTTAGGCTTTCTCTGTTGAGAAGACAACCCCCTCGCCATCAGATCGGGGAAGTTAAAGTTAACTTTGCTTTTTGGCAGTGGGTATTGTAGTTAATTGTAATCAATGGAGCGGTCCTCTAGATGAGCAAGCGTCATAATCAAGGTAGATTCAAGTTCTAGGACTACTAATAGTTTGGCCATCAGTTTGTTAATTAGGGCTGGCTGAATAAATCTAAAAACCTTGTTGGATAATACTTTTAGACCTTTTTGAAATCCAAAAGTGCCGGGGATGGGAGTGAGCAGGGGGAAAATTCCGGGATTTTTGCCCTGAAAATTAGGTAATTGACCACCTGAAAATCGGTAAAACCCTATACCCTACACCCTACACCCTACACCCTGCCCCCACCGAAAAACTTTTTGCCGCAAACCCTAATTATGCCCTAAAGTTACCGCCACCGCCCACCCAATTATCCCCATGCCTAGCGTTACCCTCAGCCTCCATCACTTTAATCAATCCGTCACTGCCTGTGAATTAATTATTGACCGGGCAAGTCTTTGCGATTTAATTAATACGGGCAATCCAGAAGCGATCGTGGTGGTGGATGAGCGGTATTGTCCCCTAGGACTGATTGAGAGTCAAACCCTGATTGCTTACCTCCTCTATCAACAACAGCACCCCGAAACCAGAAACCCCTCCTCCAGCTGCCTGGATCTGAGCGGTTGGCTGCGTCCGATTATCCCTCTTAACGCTCGCATGGCCGTAAGTGAGTTTCTGGCAACCCTGACGGGAGAAGCGCTCGCCTTCGTCCCCATTTTAGTGGATGCTCAAGGCAAACTGTTAGGACGCTTAGACACGGGCAAACTTCTCCAATTTTGTCTCGGGTGCTCGATTCTCGATGATCCTCCCCCGCAGCCCCGCATCAGCGATCGCAATCCCCCCCCCCGCAGCGATCGTCCTCTGGAATTTCTGGAACAATTACCGCTGCCGCTGCTGCTCTACAGTCCAGAAGCGGGAATTTTATACCAAAATCAGGCTTGGTGTCAACAAATCGGGGCGGCTTTCCCCGCTAATATCGATAACTTTCCCTTTGCTTTGGTTAATGACCCCTTAACCCTCCAATCCCCCACCCCCCCCCTGTTTCCCCAGCGTCTAGAAACGGTGACATCGGGTTTAGCCAAGACTTGGCGACTGTTGTCCGTGCCGTTAAATTGGGCGGATAATTATCCCTTGCTCGAGAAAGCTTCGGGACTGTGGTTACTGTTGGCCACCGATATCACGGAACAACAGCAATATTGTCAGGAATTAGCGGTTAAAAATGCCGATTTAGTCCATTTAAATCGTCTTAAGGATGAATTTCTCGCCTGTGTCAGCCATGAGTTTAAATCGCCCCTCACCGCCGTGATCGGTCTCTCCAATCTGCTGCGGGAAGAAAAAATCGGTGAACTTAACCCCCGACAGTCGAAATATGCCGATTTAATCTATCGCAGCGGTCGCCAGTTGATGGCTTTGGTCAATGATCTCCTCGATTTAACCCGCCTAGAGACAGGACAACTAAAATTAACTTTATCTAGAGTCAAAATCGATCGCCTCTGTCAACGGGTGTACGATATCATCGTCGATAAGTATCCCCAACGTCTCGATCTCCCCGGCAGCTATCGTCTTGACATTGAATCAGGGTTAGATTATGCCCTGGCCGATGAAGCCCGTTTACAACAGATGTTAGTGAATTTGTTAGATAATGCGGTTAAATTCACCATTGATGGCGGTAATTTCGGCATTAAAGTCAATCGTTGGGAAAATTGGCTGGCTTTTACCGTCTGGGATACGGGGATCGGTATTCCGGAAGAATCCCAGCATCTGATTTTTCAGAAATTCCAACAGCTAGAAAGTCCTTTCACCCGTCAATTTGAGGGTGCTGGTTTAGGTTTACTCCTCAGCCAAAAATTAGCGCGCTGTCACGGTGGCGATCTATCCTTTGTCTCCAAGGACCGGGAAGGCAGTCAATTCACTTTACTGCTGCCGGTTCATCCCCAAGGTGCCGATCAGGAGTCCGCCACTCCCCAGCGTCTGGTGTTAGTGGTGGAAGCTAATCCCCAAGTGATCGAACAGTTTGTCGATCGCTTGAGTGAATTGGGATTAAAAGCCATTATCGCCCGTAGCGGCACTGAGGCGATCGAAAAAGCCCGTCAGTTAAAACCCCGTTGTGTTTTTCTCAATCCCAATCTACCCCTGTTGTCCGGTTGGGATGTGTTAACGCTGCTGAAATCCCATCCCCAAACCAAAGATATGAAAGTTATTGTCACCGCCGCTGATTCCGAGCGCAACCGCAGTCAACAGCAAGGGGCCGATAGTTTTCTGGTTCCGCCGATCACCTCGGCAGCTCTGCAAGCTTGCCTGAATCTGACCGTTTCCCCCATTCCTAGCCGCAAACGGCGCACTGCTCCGACTCTG
>NZ_JASJFF010000468.1:0-1217 GCF_030065435.1 Microcystis sp. M53603_WE2 | reverse complement strand
GGTGTTTCTGCTTTGACGGATTCTCTGGGGGGGGGTGTGGGGGGGATAGACGATTGGGTACCCGCGAGTAATTCTGGGGGAGGATTGAAATTGGGACTATCGGCAGTTAGATAGATATGACTGAGATTTTGACCAGCTAGACTGCGTTTAGTAAAGCGCCAGCCATCGATGAGATAAATTTGCATTAAACCGCTCCCTAAACCTTTTGTCCGTCCAATAATTACCTCCGATTGCCTGGGATTGCGGGGGGTTCCCACAAGGACTAATTCCCCGTTGCGTTGTACGATACGCAGCAGGTATTCTAAACCGTAATCTTTGCCCTGAATGCGAAGGGAATAACCGTTACTGTCGGTGGCCCGTTCACAACTGCCGGTAAAATCGAAATCGAGCAGCAGCGGCTGAACAATGGTCGGTTCTGTGCCATTTACCGCCCAACATTGGCGTTTTCCTGGGATTTGTTGCAAAATCAGTAAATCGTATTTACCGTTACCGTAGGGTCGGGCAATAGCGATAAAATCTTCTTGATTAACTTCTCTTTGTTCAAAGAGAGTTGCTTGACTCGGTGTAGTCAGGAGACAACCCCCCAGAAGTGAAAACAGTAGGGTAAATTTTAAGGATGATTTTAGATTCATAAATAGGGAGCGTTGTTATAGAGATCGTACTTGCATTTATTTTATCGATCTAGACGTAAGCCAGAGAATTTTGTTTTCTTGGAAGATAGCTAGGGTTTGCTCAATAAATCTAAAAACCTTGTTGGGTAAAACTTTTAGACTTTTTGGTTTCCAAAAAGTACCAGATCTGGTAGTGATCGGGTGGAAAATCCCTGGACTTTTTCCCTGAAAATTAGGTAATTGACCCCCTCAAAATCGCTAAAACCCTACACCCCACACCCTACACCCCACACCCTACACCCTGCCCCCACCGAAAAACTTTTTGCCGCAAACCCTAGTTATTACTCGACCTAATCCACAGTAGGATAGAGATTGCTAAAAATTGACCCTTGAGTAGAGTGGCAACAAGATGGCGAAAGCGGCGATTATTGGATTGGGAAGATCGGGAATAGCAGCGGCAAGATGCTTAAAACGGGATGGTTGGCAGGTGACATTAAGCGATCGCTCTGATTCTCCCAGTTTACAAGCAACCAAAACCAATCTGGAAAGGGAAGGAATTATTGTCAATCTTGGTCAAAATCTCAGTCTAGAGGCTTCGGACTTGCC
>NZ_JASJFF010000409.1:0-4868 GCF_030065435.1 Microcystis sp. M53603_WE2 | reverse complement strand
CTGAATAATGGTAAAACCCTTTTAAAATAAGGCTTTTGACCTGTTAAAATCCTATGTTCATGCTGCGAAAATCCGATTGGGTCTCTCAAAAACCTTGCATTATCCCTCTCGTAGTACATAAATTGGTACAAAAAAAGAGGGCAACAAAGCCTGAAACGACCAGCTACTGACTCCTGACTCCTGACTCCTGACTCCTGACTCCTAACCCCACCAACAAACTTTTTCAGCAAACCCTAAATAGTTGACTAATCACAGAAAGACCCGCGCAAGCGTAAATTTTCCCGCAATTCCTCGGTCATACCCACATTATCGGCAAACTTTGCCCCCTTCACTTTTGCCCCGCTAAAATTCGCTTGAGTGATGTTGACTTCAACCAAATTAGCTCCTTCTAAATTGGAGCCAATTAAATTAGCTAAAGCCAAACTAGAACGGTAAAAATCAGCATAACTTAAATCGGCATTAGCTAATAAGGCTCCGCTTAAATCCGCTCCCTTAAAACTAGCATGACTGCCATTAATTTCACTTAAATCAGCATCGGTTAAATTGGCCCCCCGCAGATTCGCTTGATAGAGATTAGCCATGCCTAAAGATATGCCACTTAATTCCGCTGCCAAGAGATTTGCCCCGGTAAAATCCGTTAGGGGATCCAGTTCAGCTAATTGGGCCAGTTCGAGAAAATCATCAGTAACAGAAGCATAAATTCCCTCGATTTGTGCCTGCAATTTCTCTAAATTTTCTGATGCTGCCGGTTGCGGTTCAACCAGAACAGTATCTAATTCTACCTGCGATGAACCCAAAGAAATACGACTCAAAAAAGCATAAAATTGATTTTCCATTAGGAAAAATGCTAACTTTCGCTCTAAAATACTATGTTTATTGGGACTTAGATCGTGTTTCCATAATCCCGATGTTTCCGTGATACAGATATCGGCAGCCGTCAGCGAAAATTGCACCGTGAGATGATAAGGTTCTTCCTCCACACTGACGGTTCCTAGGTTAATCCTTTCGATCGCTCCTGTAAATATTGACTGAGGACTTTTGAAAGATAACCGCCATTGATGATTATTAATACGATTTATGTATAACTCTTGACTAGAAAGAGGATTAGGTGTTAGGTGACAATTAACTAAAACAAAATCTAATTTTCCTCCTTTTAGACCCCATTTGATTTCCCCGCCGAGGAGAGATTGAATTTGAGCTTGTAGGTGTAAAGTTAAATATAAATCAAATTTTTGCGAGTCGGTGGCTACTGGTTCTAGGGTTAACGATACACTATCGGGATAGCGATCGAAGGCAGCTAAAAGACGCATAATCCAAAAAAGAAAAGCCAAAATAAACAGTAAAAAAGTGGTGTTTCTCTGGCCCTAAAGCCGAGAACTCACCCCTATTTAAAACAATAGCTGATTTTCTCGATCCTCGCTGAACATTTCTTCGGCGATCGCTGAATGATTGCCCCTGAAAATCAAGGTTAAATTAGTTGACTTTCTCTTTTTTGCCGATATTGCCGTCCGCATTAAAAAACATCGGTAAAAAGCGTTCCATAAACATTTGTGGATCACGATTCCAGGCTTTTTGAGCCGCTTCTACCCGGAATAATTGTAATTTCGGGTCGAGAAGGGATTGGGGTAAACGTTCCATCAGATATTGAGGACGTTCCCAAAGCGGCATAGTGGCGGCGATTTCCATTAAATGACCGACGCGGCGCAATTCTGCCCCCAGGGTGATATCCATACCCGATTCATAGGCGGCCTGTTCGATCGCTGAGTATTTGGCCTTAGCTTTTTCGACTTTTTGCCGATGTTCGGGGCTTTTTTGGGCAATTTTGGCTAACCAACGATTGCCCCAACGCACATGACCCGCTTCTTCAGGAAAAATTTTGGCGATCGTTTCCTGAATTTTCAGATTTTCCGGGGTTTGTTCCCCTGCTTTGAGGGCATAAATATGGGCGGCAAAGTATTCGCATCCCCGTTTTTCCGTGACGTTAATTGCCGCTAGGGCCGCAATCAGTCCATCTTCCCTTTGTTCTTCGCCTTGGAATTGATCTTGATCGAGAAGACGTTCAAATTCATCGATATAGGACAACCCCGGCGGTTTCCCCACATCGGCCCCCAATTCGATTAATAAATCGGTTAACCAGTAGGCATGGCGGGCCTCATCGGCGACGTGACGGGAAAGCTCCTGGATCAGTTCTTTTGGTTGTCCGTCTAAGGTTTCGATCAGTTCGGTCAGGTCTTTACAGCTACGTTGTTCGTTGTAGCGGTAACGGTTGAGGGTGACAAGATGAATTTCGCAATCGCTAATGACACGCTTCATGATGTCGCGAGCGCTCATCGTCTTCTTGAATTTACGAGGGTAAGCAACGGTCATGATTTTGTATCGTTTTGTAAACGGCTTCCCGTATTCTAACGGAGTTTTTTCCCAATCTGGCAAGGGAGCGGCAAGTGGCAAGCTTTTTTCAGTGATCAGTGAAAGATAAGCTGCCCGCGCATTTAAATTGCTTGTGGAGATGAGATACTCTTTCCTCTTGCACTCTTGCAACAGTAAAGAGATTGGGGGGAGATTCGGCTAATCTAAGAATAAGCGGTTAAAATGCGTCTTAGCTGATCGAGGAAAACTAGAATTGTCTATGAACACATTCACTCCCCATCAAATTGTTAGTTTATTCTGCAAAAATCGAACTTTATACGGAGAAGTAATTCAGGTGATCGAAAGTCGTTCGGCTCTTTGGGTGCGTCCTCTTTGGTTAATTATAGCCGATAATTTTGAGACCATTGATGTGCGGGAATGTTCCGATTTAATTCTACCTATCAACTTATTTAACCCCGCCTTAGACACGGAAGTTTTACCCCTATTTTCCCAAGTAATTAAAGATAATTATATCGCCAATATTTCCTATCCTCTCCAGGACTTTTTGCAGAAAGTTTGTCAAAGTTATCCCGAATATTTTCAGAAAAATCTATGATTGACGAAGGCTACGTTAAATACAATTGTACTTGGATTCCTGACCATCCCTTAATAAGCTCAGAGATTGCAGAATTAAATTATTGGCGCCATCGCCTCTATCGACTGGGATTAATCGGTCAATACGATAACGGAATCGGTTTTGGGAATGTGAGTCAACGAGGGAAAATAGACAAAGAAATTATTATTTCTGGCACTAACACCGGGGGAATACCGGTATTAAATGAATCCCATTACACCAGAGTTATAGACTACGATTGGAAAGAAAATCGGGTCACTTGTCGGGGAACAATCGCCGCTTCTTCAGAAACTCTCACCCATGCAGCGATTTATGAAGCGAATCCCCAGATTAATGGGGTGATTCATATTCACCATCGCCCCCTGTGGCAAAATTTGATGTATCGAGTGCCGACCACCCAAGAAAATATCGCCTATGGAACCCCAGAAATGGCCGCAGAAATTATCCGTTTATGTCAAGAAGATCGTCTAGAGGAGCAACAAATTTTAGTGATGAGTGGTCATGAAGAAGGAATTATCGCCTTTGGGCAAAATTTAGCAAAAGCGGGTAATTTACTATTAGCCTATTACCAGCAATCTCAATCATCTTGAAAGTGACCTCCCCTCCAACTCAGCACCAGGGAGACAAAAGTGGTTTTAATTTAGTCGTTTTCATGTTAACTTGTTCTGTAGATTTTCGTTTTTGAGGAATGCCATCGTGATCGACATCTTCCATCATCTATCTGTCTCGATCGACTTTTCGCCTCTTACCAATGTCTTGATGACTATTTCGGAGCAAGACGTGGATATCATCGGGAATGTCCAGAAATCCTTCTCAAATTTCGTCAAAACTGGGCAAGCATGGGCCCTATTAATCGGTTTGATTGTCGGTTATATGTTTCGAGGTTTTACTTCTTATTAGCTTTTCGCCTATCAGCATTCAGCCAGAGCGAGCAATTCTTGCTATTCTTATGTTTGTAGAGTTGGAGATTTTTCTAACCTGAAGCGGTAATGCTATCAGCGCCGGATTATTCCCCAAAATTGTCCAGCATATTTTGGTTAACTTTATCCACAATAATCTAACGAAAACAGTGACAGCAAAGAAAACTTGGAGCGATCGCTTTGAAGGTAGTCTCCATCCTACGATCGTGGAATTTAACGCCAGTATTGGCTTTGATATCGAATTAATCGAGTATGATCTCACCGGATCGATCGCTCACGCCAAAATGCTCGCCTATACGGGTATTATCAGCCCCGAAGAAGCAGATAGTCTCGTCTCTGGATTGGAACAAATTCGTCAAGAATACCGCACCGGCAACTTTAACCCCGGCATCGATCAAGAGGACGTGCATTTTGCCGTGGAACGTCGTTTAACCGAGATCGTGGGAGATGTGGGCAAAAAACTGCACACGGCCCGTTCGCGGAATGATCAGGTAGGAACGGATATTCGTCTGTATCTTAGACAACAAATCGATGATATTAGGCAAGAAATTCGCAATTTTCAGCAAGCTTTAGTCAATCACGCTGAAAACCATCTGGAAACCCTGATCCCCGGTTATACCCACCTACAGCGCGCCCAACCGATTAGTTTAGCCCATCATCTCCTAGCTTATTTTCAAATGGCCGAACGGGATCACCAAAGATTAGGAGAAATTCGCGCCAGGACTAATATTTCGCCCCTAGGATGTGGCGCTTTAGCGGGGACGACTTTTCCCATCGATCGTCATTACAGTGCCAATTTACTCGATTTTGAGCAGGTGTATAACAATAGTCTCGATGGAGTCAGCGATCGAGATTTTGCCATTGAATTTATGACGGCCGCTAGTCTGATTATGGTCCACCTGAGCCGTTTGAGCGAAGAAATGATTCTCTGGTCTTCCCAAGAATTTAGTTTTATCACTCTCACCGAT
>NZ_JASJFF010001376.1:0-5772 GCF_030065435.1 Microcystis sp. M53603_WE2 | reverse complement strand
CTCCAGGGGGAAGGTACAGTGTGACTTTTTGCTTGTCTTGCATATCACTAAATTGGTTTACCCGGGTATGTGTCTCTACTATAACCACTGTCTTTCCCTCCTGTCAAGATGGGAAGCTGTTATGACAGCATAATTGTAATATTTCTTTACAATTGTGGGGGAAGTGGGGTGATGGGGAAGTGGGGTGATGGGGAAGTGGGGTGTGGGGTGTGGGGTGGTCACTGCGTGCGCGTTGCGGGGGGAAGTGGGGAGAATAAATAAAAATAATCTCCTGACTCCTGACTCCTGAATCCTGAATCCTGAATACTGAATCCTCACTCCCAACTCCTGAATACTGAATCCTCACTCCCAACTCCTGAATACTGACTCCTGAATCCTATCTCCCGACTCCTGACTCCTGAATACTGAATACTGACTCCTGAATACTGACTCCTTGACTCTTGCCTTCAGAAACTGATAACTGAAATCCTCCGATTTCTCCTGTAAGATACTGTGTAGAGATGAGGAGTAATTATTTATGGAAGCTGGCGGTTCACAACGGGGGATTTCCCCAACTCTGCGGCAAAGTGGTATCGGTTTAATGTTACTGACATCGGGGGGAATATTAATCTGGTTTGTCGCTTGGTTAAGTAATTTTAGCTTCGGGGGACGCAGTTATCGCGCCAGCTTCCTTTTTCCTAATGTGGGTGGCATGATGGTGGGAACCCGCGTCGGTTATCGGGGAGTGAGAATCGGGCAAGTGACGGCAATTACCCCAGAACCGGAGGGAGTCGCCGTAGAAGTGGAGATTTCGCCAGCAGATCGCCTAATTCCCAGTAATTCCCTCATCGAAGCCATTCAATCCGGTTTAGTGGGTGAAACCACGATCGATATTACTCCCCTGCAAGCTTTACCCGTCGGTGGTGTTAAAGAACCCCCTTTGAGTCCTAACTGTAATGGGGAAGTGATTATCTGTAACGGTTCCCGTTTACAAGGGCAATCGGCGCTAAATGTCAATACCTTGATCAGATCTTTACTGAGAATTTCTAATCTAGTTAGCGATCCCGATATGGTGGCTGGATTTCGTTCTTTTACCCAACGCGCTGCCAATGCCTTGGGGGGACTCGATCGCTTTAGTGGTGAGGCAACCACCGCTTTAAGTGAGGTACGTCGCAGCGGTACTCTAGGTAAACTTAATTCGGGGATGAGATCCCTAGAATCCTTACCCCAAGTATCCGGTTCCCTCGATCGTCTTTCTAGTGATCTTTCCGGTGTCGGGGGATTGAGTCAGGAAGCGACTACTTTACTGAAAAGTTTACAGGGAAGTGGCGGCCTGAGAAATTTAGACGCTACCCTAGTGGAGGCCCGAAAAACGCTGCTTTTGGTGGGCCAAACCACCGAAGAACTGCGGGTTTTTTTGGCAGCTAATCAAAATCGTTTAATTGCCACTCTCGATAGTATCAAAACTACTAGCGATCGCCTACAAACTACCCTCGCTGCTTTGGATCCGATCCTGACGGAAGTGCAGAAAAGCCAAATTATCGAGAATTTAAACACTATTTCGGCAAATGCTGTTAAATTAAGTGAAAATTTGGGAAATTTTACCGCTTATCTCTCCGATCCTGCCACTGTTGTCACCCTACAGCAACTCCTCGACTCCTCTCGCGCTGCTTTTGCCAATCTTCAGAAAATCACCTCGGATGTGGATGAAATTACCGGTAATCCGCAACTGCGACAGGAAATTATCCGCTTAATTCAGGGTTTAAGTCGTTTGGTTTCTTCTAGCGAACAACTACAGCAGGAATTCGCCCAAGGTCAAGCAATGACAAGAATGGCCGCCCAAATTGCGACAATAGCCCCAAATCCCGCCGCTAATACCCCAGAAAAAGACGCTAAGAAACCCAGAAAAAGCCCCGAAATAAATGATTAAATGTGTTTGAAAAATCACCTTAGTTCCTCATAAAGGAATCCAATCTAAGCGATCAATCCATTCTTCAGCTTCTGTTAATTCCCAGATTAAAATCATTGATTCAGCCCATTGACTAATTGTACCGCTAGGGCGTAACCAAATAATTCCCCAAGTGTGACCTCCCGTGTTCCAATGATCTTTTAAATGATTGGGCATGGTACTTCTATTGTCAGTGATTAACAGTCTCTGGGATAATTCTAAATATTGCAATAAATTAGGATCAAGTGTCCCTAAAAGAGGTGCATCCGCATCACCAACTCGCAAAATATCTATAGTAGAATTGATACGTTGAACCGCTATTTTTAGCTTAGGAGATAAATTTTCATCCAGCAAAAACCGAATTTTCATGCTTTTTGTAAATACTCCTGCTCCTTTTTAATTTTTGCTTTTCTTAAACGATCAATTAAAGGAGATGATGTTTCTAGCCACTGTTGATAATGTTGTTCCCGTTGTCTTTCTAGCTTGACAAGATAGAGATCGATTTGTGCTTGATTGTGATAATAATAGGTCAAAGTGGCATAAATTTTTTCTAAATTTAGAGTTGGTAATTCTTGGAGAATTTCTTGAGGACTATAACCTTGTCGATAGTATTTCAGTACGTCCTCAATGCCAATACGATGTCCTTTTAATTGAATATTATCTACTGCTACAAATTCAAAATAATCTTCTAACTGCATAGGTTGTTACCTCCTAAAACATCAATACTATCCTAGCATATTATTAAAAATGTGCCGCAAAATTCAAAATTATTCACCGATTTTAAGCCTATCTGAATATTCAATTTAACCCACCTACTTTAGATGGGTTAAAAAGATAAAAAGAGATTAAGATTGACGTTTTAAAGCAGAACCAATTCCTAATACTCCTAAACTCAATAATCCTAGCACTGATGAAGGTTCGGGAATAGAAGGAGGAGGAGAGGAAAGAGCTATCACTGAGACATTATCCAACGCAGGACCATAAGGTGTATCGACTAAATTTAGAAAACTAAGGGTAGTTGTTGTTCCAGTGGCAGTAAAACCCCAAGATTTTGATACCCATCCCATGTTTGAACGGCTTTTTCCTGTTATGTCGAAAGAAAAGTCAGCAGAATTTCCTCCTGCACTCACTCTCATCTCTTTAATAGTAGGACTGTAGTCTGTATTACCCGCCAGATCAAAAGTCACCCGATAAGTCTCACCGACAGTTGTGTTAAAGGTTTGCTGAATTCCACCGGCATTCGCTCCAGATAGATCCAGATTTCTACTACCCTCAGAAGCTTGCCAATAAGTTCCTATATAATCAATTGTTCCTTGGCTGACCGTCCATCCTGTAATTGCTGTGGAACCAGCATCAAGTCTTATAAAATCACCAGGGTTAGGGTTGACGGTAGCCGTCTCAAAACTGCCATTTTGAATCAAATTTGCTGCTTGTACAGGGGTGACTATCAAAGCACTCACCGCCAAGACATAGGAAGCAATTGAGAGTTTTAATAAGCTATGCTTACCCCCCCCCCGCAAATCAATCAGTTTTGCTAATTTTTGAGTCATAATTAAAAACTCCATTTTTAGATAAACAACCATAGCCTAGCACAGAAAAGCTTAAAATAAATGAAAAAATGATTAATTTTTTGTTCAAGATGGTCTTAAATGAGCTTTGGGATAGAGAGACTTGTGGCAAGATATAATTAAGGGGTATTTGGGGAAGAAATTGGATTATGGAAGAACTTTTAGAATTAAAAGCTTTACTCTTAAAAGGTGATATTAAAGGTTCACTGGCGATTGTAGAAGACCTTGAAGATATGAGCAAAAATGGGATTATTAGCACCATTCGTGGTTATGCTGTTATCTTATTACTTCATTTAATTAAACAACAGGCAGAAAACCGAACCACTCGTTCTTGGGATGTCTCCATTCGCAATAGTGTTAGAGAAATTCAACGCCAAAATAAACGCCGAAAAGCGGCAGGATATTATTTAAGTGATGAGGAATTAACAGACACTTTAAACGATGCTTATCTTAATGCTTTGGATGCCGCTTCTTTAGAAGTCGAATCAGGTCGTTATCAATCGGAGAAACTAGAAGCTATAATTGACAAAAATAAACTGATTAGTGATGCTTTCCTTCTCATCAAAAACGTCTCTCCCTAGAAAGATTATGACCAACTCAATCTCTCAAGAACAAGCCCAAGAAATGTTACGTTGGTTAAACAAAAATCGTGACACCGTGATTGATTTGTATAAAAATCAATACATTGCTTATAACGAAAAAGGAGTGATTGCTCACGGTGAAAATTTACAGAATGTTCTAGAAGAAGCCAACACAACCAATCAAGAATTTGTCATTTATCTTGTTCCTAGTTGTCGTTATTCTATTCAAATTTTACCCATTCAAGTTTAAAGTAGTTTAAGTTGATTTTGACAACGGCAAAATTCTATGAAAATAACCCTTTATCAACCGACGTTATCGTTATTATTACTGCTGTTCCTATCCGGTGGTTGTGCAGTCAATCGGGAAAAAGAGAAAACCACCACTCCGCAAGCGTCTCCCCTAGCAGAAATCGTTCCTTGGCAGATGGTCGAACGGGTTACTATTTTAAAAGCCGATCAGGATCCCATCTATGCTTTGGCCATTAGTCCCGATAACTCCTTGCTGCTAAGTGGTAGTTTTGACGGCACGGTTAGGGAATGGGACCTAAAAACTCAAAAACCTCTCAGGACTTGGCAACTAGGTGATACCGTTAACGCTATCCAATTTAGTCCCGATGGTGAGACTTTCGTAACTGCCGATGCCGGGGGAAAAGTGCAACGCTGGAATACGCGCACGGGAAAATTAGAAATGACCTATCCTGGCCATGCTTTTCTCGTTACCGATGCCGCTATTTCTCCCGATGGCGAAATTTTGGCCACGGGTAGCTGGGATCGTACAGTTAAACTCTGGGATTTTCAGACGGGTACACTGTTAAAAACCCTGCGCGGCCATAATCATCCGATTCAGGCGATCGCATTTAGTCCCGATGGTAAAGGAATTGTTAGCGCCGATTACGATGGCTTCGTTAAACTGTGGAAAGTGAGTACCGGTCGCTTTATTCGTGCCTATGCGGGTAATTTATTCCCCGTTTATCGGGTGCTTTTTTCCAAAGATGGTAATACCGCCGGTACTGCTAGTCAAGACGGTTCGATCCGCGGTTGGCAAGTAAAAAGCGGCATCGGCACCACTACTATTCTCGCCCATAACGACGCTGTTACCGATATGGCCCTGCTCGATGGGGGTAAAGTTTTGGCCAGCACTTCTGGGGATGGAACTGTCAAATTTTGGGATGTTAATACCCGTCGGCACTTGAATACTCTCAAGGGAAACGTCATCTTAAGAATGGTTGCCAGTCGAGATGGTCGTTGGTTAGTCACTGGAGATCGGGACGGTGCGATCGCACTGTGGCGGGGAATCTAATTAACTATAATTAAGACTAGAGTGTTTTCTAGGGTGAAATATAGCTATGGCAGCAGTGATTTTAAACTTAGATACAGTCAATCTCAGCGATGAGCAGTTTTACCGTCTCTGTCAAGTTAACCCAGATTGGCAACTGGAAAGAAACGTTCAAGGAGAATTAATTGTCATGCCACCTGTTGGGGGAATTAGCGGCAACCGAGAGGCCGATTTTATTAGTTTACTTTGGTTGTGGAATCATCAAACCCGATTGGGTAAAGTCTTTAGTTCGGCGACGATTTTTCGTTTACCGAATGGCGGAGATCGCGCTCCCGATGCCGCTTGGGTGAGTTTAACTCGTTGGCAAGCTCTGAGTCGAGAAGAACAGGAGAAATTTCCGCCTATTTGTCCCGATTTCGT
>NZ_JASJFF010000336.1:0-7033 GCF_030065435.1 Microcystis sp. M53603_WE2 | reverse complement strand
TAATGGGAGGTATGATCGGACTTAATCCCGTCTGGATTATTCTATCTCTTTTTATCGGTGGCAAAGTAGCAGGAATTCTCGGTTTATTGATAGCAGTTCCCATCGCTAGTGTGCTGAAAAGTACCATCGATATCATCCGCTCGCAGCAACGGGAAAAAGAACCGGTAGTTTTCCTAGAAGAAACGGTGAAAAATTCCTCAGAGGAGGGCAAATAACAATAAATCCTGTTTTTTCAGTGAACAGTAAACAGTAATGAGTGAATTGAAAACTCACATCTGCTAACTGCTAACTGATAACTGATAACTGATAACTGATAACTGTTATGAGCGGCTAATTTCTTCGAGAATAGCCATCGCTTCTGTCACCCTATCCCTAGGGATAAATAAATGATCGTGATAATAACCAGAAATGACATTGACGCTAATTGCTGCTGCGGCCAGTTTCTCGCTAATTACCGCTAAAAATCCCACCGCCGCTAAACTAGAATGCACAGAAAGAGTAATTTGTCTATAAATATATTTGTACTGCAAATTCTTGCGATCGGCTTGCTGACGGGGAATAATCACCGTTATGCCTTCCTCTTCCTGAAATTGGCAGATAGGGGTTAATTGTAGCTGTTCTAGTCCTGTTGCTGTTAGGGAAGAAAAAACGAATTCTTCGGTATTTAGGACTGGTTTCAGGGATTGGAGCAGAATATCGAGATTAGTTTCGCCTTCCTTTGGTTTTTCTGGCGATTTTTTCGCCGCATCCATACAATGATTGGCAGCAGCGTCAGCCAAACTATTTTTAGCTCGTTCAATCCAGCGCCAGCTAATGCGATCGAATCGGGCAACTAATTGACAAGCACGCTGATAAAAGGGACGTAAACTATCGCTTTTTACCTTCCAGTCTCCCTTAACTTGATTGATGACTAATTGACTATCTCCCCGAATTTCTAGACTTTTTAAGCCTAGTTCTTGGGCTTTTTCCAATCCAATAATCAATCCCGTGTATTCAGCCTCGTTATTAGTGGCTATCTCCATATATCTAGTCGTAGTCAAGGAATTGCCCTCGGCTAAAACTATTACCGCTGCACCGGCTGCTCTCCCCGGATTGCCGCGAGAACCACCATCAAAATAGAGAACTGCTGAATTATCAGTTTTTTGAGCTTTTTTATCCATAATTTTCGTCAATAAATCTTGTTATCTCCATTTTTATCTCTTTGACAATTCTAGGCGGTAGCGATTCCGGGATCGGCAAAGCGGACAAGCAAGATTTTAGCCGATCGCCGCTACCGGGTAACTTTTTTTCTTCAGGTTATTGATAATTATTTGCAGTTGTCGGTTATACTGAGAACATCAGCCTAGAGTTATATTGCTAATAGTTCTCAATTAAAAGCCCCATGAGTACAGACAAATTGCCATCGGAAGGTGAGAAAATCTTCCCTCTTAGTGCTTGGGAGCGCTGGCAGCTCTACCACCGGCTGCAGGCCCTGGACATTGAAGATAAATGCTCGCTCCATAAGCTTTTGCCGGTTCGCATTGATGCCTCCGCTCAACTTTTACAGCTGTGGATTGTCCTGCGACAGGTAGAGGCTTCCCAAAGCTGTTTAATCGGTTGGCAGGAAACCTGTTGGCAGGCATAATCCTTGAGAAAAATTAGCAATCTAAGAGTAAAAAGTGAGAAAGTATGTCAAAATCTGTAACTGCCATGGTTCCCTTTCAAGTGGTCGGTCAATTCCTCGGTTTTGTCCTCAAGGACGGATATAAGGTAAAATACCTGAGAATCAGTGTTGATAAACGAGAATATTGGTTTAAGCCCGAAAAAACACTGCGAGACCACATACCTCTCAATATTGCTCTCCACTCATGGCTAAAAGTGACGGGAGAAAGTAGTCTTTGTTCAAAGAAGGGAAAATTAAAACTGAGGGTACTAGGGATCGAGCATTTATCCGGCGAAAAAACTCCAGAAGTGGCCCCAGCAAAAGCGCAAAAAGCCACCGTCTTAATCTGTCAGAAGTCCGATTGTTGGAAAAATGGCGGTGCGAGAGTCTGCCAAAGGTTAGAGAGTAGTTTAGAGGAAAAAGGACTGGGAGAAGCGGTGAATATTAAATTAACTGGCTGTTTAAAACAGTGCAAAAAAGGGCCGAATCTGGTGGTTATGCCCGATAAAAAGCATTATAATCAGGTAGCTCCCCAAGATGTCCCCTCCCTGATCGAGCGGCATTTTGCCACTTCTGAGCAAGAGAATACTGTATCAGTTTAACCGGAAATTTAATCGGCGATCGCTCTTGACAAATGCTCTTTTATGTGCATCAAAGGGACGAAGTGCCTGAAATTGTAATCAATTAGGGGATAGAAAAAGTCAATTCTTGCCACCGATAATTTATGACTGGTACCACTGCAACCTTGTTAATTTCTTGTCCCGACCAGATTGGTCTGGTGGCGAAAATCGCTAATTTTATCTACGCTAATGGCGGCAATATTATCCACGCCGACCAACACACGGATTTTTCGGCGGGATTGTTTCTGATGCGGATAGAATGGCAATTAGAAGGGTTTAATTTACCCCGTGGGATGATCGAACCAGCTTTCGCCGCTATTGCCAAACCTTTGCAGGCTAGTTGGTCCTTACATTTTTCCGATACTGTCCCGCGTCTAGCTATTTGGGTGACAAAACAGGATCATTGTCTCCTCGATTTATTATGGCGACAACACGGGGGAGAAATTAGGGCAGAAATTCCTTTAATTATTAGCAATCATCCAGAATTACACTCAGTTGCCAATCAATTCGGTATTGAGTTTCATCATATTCCCATTACCGCCGAAACCAAGATTGAACAGGAAGCCAGACAATTAGAGTTACTGCGGGAATACCGGATAGATTTAGTGATTTTAGCTAAATATATGCAGGTTCTCACTCCAGATTTTATTAACTTTTTCCCCAATATTATCAATATTCATCATTCTTTTTTACCGGCTTTTGCCGGAGCTAATCCCTATCAACGGGCTTACGATCGAGGGGTAAAAATTATTGGAGCCACCGCCCATTATATCACTGCCGATCTCGATCAGGGGCCAATTATCGAGCAGGATGTGGTCAGAGTTAGCCATCGCGATACCGTGGGAGATTTAATTCGTCAAGGTAAGGATTTAGAAAGGGTGGTGTTAGCGCGAGCGGTCCGTTTACACTTGCAAAATCGCGTTTTGGTTTACGCTAATCGCACGGTAGTGTTCGCTTAAAATGGGATAAGATGTACTTGACAAAAAAGAGAGCATTGAAGCTTAAAAATTAGGAAGTATCGGCGCGATTGACTAAAATAGCAATAGACCAGATCAGAAGGAAAAAATCATCTATGGCAACCACATCCGAAGACGTATGGCGACTCTTAGCCGAATTAACTGCCGCTCAAAAAGAAACTGACAAACAACTCAAGGAAGTCAGTCAACAACAGAAGGAGACTGAACTACTATTGAAGGAAGTTAGTCAACAACAGAAGGAAAACGCCCAACAACAGAAGGAAACTGACAAACAACTCAAAGAACTGGGCAAACAAATTGGGGGACTCGGTGCAAAATTCGGCAGCTTTACCGAAGGACTTGCCCTTCCTTCAATGGAAACGATTCTCAGACAACGCTTTGGTATGGAAGTTGTTAGTCCTAGTGTGCGAGTCAGTAAAGAAGGACAACACCTAGAAATTGATGTTCTTGCCTATAGCAATGGTGAGCTAAATACCGCTTATATCGTTGAGGTTAAAAGTCATGTTAGACAGGAAGATATTACACAATTAAAAAGTATTTTGCCACGGTTTCGCCGCTTTTTTCCTGAACACAAAGATAAAAAACTCTATGGCATATTAGCGGCGGTTCATGTATCCCCGGAATTACGGGAAAAAATTCTGCAAGAAGGGCTTTATGTGGCTCGGATTCATGACCAAGTATTTGAATTAGATATTCCCGATAATTTTCCACCTCAAACCTATTAAATAACCCTGCCCTAGGAAAAACTTTTTCAGTAAGCTTTATTGTAATTGTCCGCGCAGAGCATAACGATCTTTTTCTAAACCGAAAGCGAAGAGAAAAGAATGGCGTATGGTGGGGTTAGAGAGAGTAAAAAAGAGAAAGAGAGCGATAACAGCTAATCCTGACGATAAACTAAACATAGTTTCGTAGGAAATTGCTAAAACCCCCAGAATTGGACCGGCTAAGGCTGTTCCCACATCAAAACCGCCGATACAGATAGAATAGGCCCGGCCGCGTTCTTGGGGCCCAGAGCGATCGGAGATTAAAGCCAGTAACATAGGGAATAAAATCCCCCCTCCCGTACCTTCGAGGATAGCGGCTAAAATTAAAGCGGAGGAAGATCGGGCAGAAGATAGAACCAACATGGATAAACCATAGCAAAAAACGCTAATAGTGATGAATAAACCCCGTCCATAGCGATCACTGGCTCCTCCCGACAAAATCCGTCCGATTACCCCCGATAGTGCCGCATAACTGTAGAATAGACCGGCACTGAAAGGAATCTGATTTTCGAGGAGAAACAGGGGTAAAAAAGCGACTAAACCGCCGAATAAAGTACCGACCAATAGAAAAACTAAGGTAGGGACTAAAAAAGCTCGCTCTTGACATAATGCCCAAAAACTGCGCTCGATTGTCTGATTTTCTGCCTTCATTTGGGCTAATTTTTTCTTGAAGTCCGGTTCTTGAATGGAGAAACCAAAGAGAAAGGCGATCGCTCCTGAAGCGGCGGAAACTAGAAATAAACCGTTATAACCGATCGATTGGTAGAGATAACTGCCTAAAGCTGGACCGATTCCCATGCCTAGGGGTGCAGTTAAGCTCATATAACCAATTATCTCTCCCCGTTGACGAACGGGGGAAAAATCCACCACTAGGGTACTGTAACCGGTGGTAAAAGCGGCGATACTGAGACCATGGTAGGCGCGGACGGCGAATAAAGAGGAAAGATCGCGAAAAAATAGATAACCGAGGGGTGCGGTAGCGGCGACAATAGTTCCAAATAAAACCACTAATTTGCGACTGCGGCGATCAACTAGATTGCCTAACCAACTGCGCGATACAATTAAACCGATGGCAAAGGCCCCCATGACAAAACCGATATCTTGTTTGCTACCGCCTAGGGATTTAATATAGGTGGGGAGAGTGGGGACAAGAGTGGTAATACTTATCCAGAAAAACAGCGCCGTGACGAAGAGGATGAGTAGTTGACGACGAGTTTCGCCAGTAAGCGATCGAAAAGTTTTGAAAGCGTTCACGACAGTGACCGTCACAGGCAACAAAAAGACCCGGAGATCACGCCAGTCACAAGCATCCCGTATTGCTGCTACCTTCCGGTCCTGACAAGGTTAAGGCGTTGCGATCGCATGAGTCCGAGTCTTTTCTATCATAACATCTTTTTCGGGGATACGGGCATTTTTTTCTGGAGAATCTCCTCTCAATCTAGACTATGAACGGAAATTTCCTCAACGAGGGGGTTTTTGCAATTGTTGTTGTAGAGAAGTTTCCGGTTCGATCGCCAATCCGCTAAACTGTCGGATTAAGAGTGAAGGACTCTCCCTAGAATCGGCAGCGAGGAAAAATAACCAACGGCTGCCGGGGGTGAGTTGTTCGATGGAATTGAAGTTACTTGTCAACCAAATTACAGGTAAATTAGGCAGATTAGCATTTTTTTGACTAGCTTTTGCCTCTATAGCCGCTAAAGTTTCTAAAATGACCCTTTCCCCCTGAATTAACCCCGTTTCACCGGTCCAGAGTTTCACATTTAGTTGCCGACGATGGGCATAAAAATAGAGGGAAGCAGCGGCAATAATCGCCCGTTCAAACCTGTCTTCTTGCCAATCACAGAGGGTATCGAGACAGATAATCACTTCCTGTCCTCCCGTTAACACTTCTAATTCCCGAATTTGCAATTCTCCCAAACGGGCGCTAGTTTTCCAGTGAATTAAACGGGTAGAATCACCCTGGCGATATTGTCTCAAGTTACGGGTAAGTCCTTGACTAGCCCTTTGATAATAGCGATTATTTTCTAATTTTTGTTCCATCTCTTGACCGAGGGAATCGATCAGGGGACATTGTTGTAAGGGTAAAATTTGGGGATAAACTAAAGCTTTAGCCGCTGCTTGCTGACAACGACGACACCAAAATAAACCGAGAGGGGCCGCTGTTCTTAATTGTACTTCTTGCCAGTGATAAATACCTCGTTTACTGGTGGGTAAATAATAAGTCCAACGATGGCAACTTTTGGAGGCAATCGCTTCTATTGCGGTTATTTTTGGCCGATCGAGAACTATAGGCAGCAGATCTGTCACTTCTAACAGATTTATCGGCTGATTGCTCGTATTTTCTATCTCTAGGCTAATACTAAGATCGTCTCCTGCACTCACGGGTACAATGGCAAGACGACGCACTTTCAGAGGAAGAAGGGAACGACGGGGTAAAATTATCGATAAAATTAAAACAGCGATCGTCGTGCCAGAGATAGCATACAACCATCCCGCCATGGTATTGGTCGCAGCTCCGAAAAAACAGAGGGTAATGCCAATGATTACCCCCCCACCGTAAGCGGGTAAAATACCGCGATCTTCTAACCAAGTTTTCATAGAGTTTAGTGGTTTTGTCGTCTTTGCTAGAAAGCTAAAAATCAGTCCCACACTTCTAGAATTATCCCAAAAGCCATGATAAACTATCAAGGGGATCGGACTGATCAGCTAAGGGAGTTCTCTTCCTTGCCACTGTTGGGATTTTTCTTAACAAAACTTAACAATTGATGGCAAAATTTTGCTTGCTTTTGTGGGCAGATTTTGCAATAATATTTTAAAAAGAGTTTATTTATAATGGTAATCTGAGCAGTCAGCGATAAACAAAAACATCCCATTGTAAGACAATTATAACCCAAGCCGCCGGCAAAGTCAAGCGCTCACTCCTAATTAGGGTTTGCTGAAAAAGCTTTTCCTGGGGGCAGGGTGTGGGGTGTGGGGTGTGGGGTGTGGGGTTTTACCCATTTTCAGGGGGTCAATTACCTAATTTTCAGG
>NZ_JASJFF010000200.1:0-2196 GCF_030065435.1 Microcystis sp. M53603_WE2 | reverse complement strand
TTCAGGGAAAAAGTCCAGGAATTTTCGCCCCGATCCCTCCAATGGCTGGCACTTTTTGAGGTCAAAAAAGTCTAAAAGTCTTATCCAACAAGGTTTTTAGATTTATTCAGCCAACCCTATTTAAAGAGCAACCGCCACCTTGATGGGCTGCTGGGGTATCTAATGGCGATTCTCACCCACACAAACTAGACGAGAAGCACCATAACAAAGAGTCTCTAAGAAAAAAAGATGTTAGCGATAACATCTTTTTGACATTTTTTACAATTTAACTTCAATATCAACCCCTGCGGGTAAATCTAATTTCATCAAAGCATCGATTGTCTTAGAAGAGGGTTGGTAAATATCAATAATGCGGCGATGGGTGCGGGTTTCAAAATGTTCACGGGAGTCCTTGTCAACGTGAGGGGAACGCAGGACACAATAAATCTTTCTTTTGGTCGGTAGGGGGATCGGTCCGATCGCTGTGGCGTTAGTTCTATTGGCAGTATCGACAATCTTCTCGCAGGAAGTGTCAAGTAAGCGCTGGTCAAAAGCTTTCAAACGAATGCGAATTTTCTGTTGTTGTAGCGTAGCCATAATTTCACCTATTGCAATTGTCAAGGTACAAAATAAAGACAGTAACGGAGCAGCTTTTAAATTCACTGCCCCGTTAATTAGTAGATTAGCCTACTTGATAATTTTCGAGATAACGCCGGAACCGATGGTGCGACCACCTTCGCGAATAGCGAAGCGCATACCCTGTTCAATAGCGATCGGGTTGATCAGTTCCACGGTCATTTTGATCCGGTCTCCCGGCATGACCATTTCTACAGTGCTGCCATCATCGGCGGTGTAGTCTTGGATAGTACCAGTTACGTCGGTTGTGCGTACATAGAACTGAGGACGATAGTTTTTAAAGAAAGGAGTGTGACGACCACCCTCTTCTTTACTTAACACATATACCTCACCTTCAAACTGGGTGTGGGGTTTGATTGTACCCGGTTTAGCGATCACCATGCCGCGCTCGATGTCGGTTTTTTGGATACCACGCAGGAGGATACCAGCGTTGTCACCAGCCATCCCTTGGTCGAGACTTTTCTTGAACATTTCGATCCCAGTAACGGTGGTGGCGCGGGTATCTCTGATCCCCACCAATTCCACGTTATCACCCACTTTCACAATACCGCGTTCGATCCGACCGGTAGCCACCGTCCCCCGACCAGTAATCGAGAATACGTCTTCTACCGCCATCAGGAAGGGTTTATCGATATCCCGTTCGGGGGTGGGGATATAGCTATCTACCGCTTCCATTAATTCATAAATTGCGTCCACCCACTCGTTATCGCCTTTTTGGGCCTTGGGGTTTTTGGTCATGTAATCGAGGGCTTCTTTAGCAGAACCGGCAATAATGGGGATTTCGTCGCCAGCGAAGTCGTAATTGGTGAGAAGTTCGCGTACTTCCAGTTCTACGAGTTCCAGTAACTCCTCATCATCCACCATATCTTTTTTGTTGAGGAAGACCACGAGGTTAGGTACACCCACCTGACGAGCCAGCAGGATATGTTCCCGGGTTTGGGGCATCGGGCCATCGGCGGCCGAGACCACGAGAATACCACCGTCCATCTGTGCCGCACCGGTGATCATGTTTTTTACATAGTCCGCGTGGCCGGGGCAGTCAACGTGTGCATAGTGGCGACTGGCGGTTTCGTACTCAACGTGAGCGGTGTTGATGGTGATCCCGCGGGCTTTTTCTTCGGGAGCGGCATCGATTTCATCGTATTTTTTAGCTTGGGCATTACCCAGAGCCGCTAGGGTCATAGTGATAGCGGCGGTGAGGGTAGTTTTGCCGTGGTCAACGTGACCGATCGTGCCGATGTTAACGTGGGGTTTCGTCCGTTCAAATTTAGCGCGTGCCATTTACTTTCTGTTCCTTTGTTTTTTTTCTTCTTCAGGTGGGTGAATAGTAATCAGTCACCAGAGATCAGTTTTAAGTTAGCAGTTGTTAGGGTTGACCGCTCGAATTTAAATGATCGGTTTATTCTCACTGCTCACTGCTCACTGCTCACTGATTAGCCATTCCCTTTACTTTTGGTGATAATCGTCTCGGCCACGTTGCGGGGGACTTCTTCGTAATGGCTAAATTCCATGGTGAAGATGCCCCGTCCTTGGGTTTTGGAGCGAATATCAGTGGCGTAACCGAACATTTCCGCTAGGGGA
>NZ_JASJFF010000369.1:0-1949 GCF_030065435.1 Microcystis sp. M53603_WE2 | reverse complement strand
TTGTCCTGTCTCCGTCAAATCCAGTGATGGGAAGTGGGGAAGTGGGAAGTAGGAAGTGGGAAATGGGGAGATGGGGTGTGGGGTGTGGGGTGTGGGGTGTGGGGTGTGGGGTGTGGGGAGAATAAATAAAATAATCTCCTATCTCCTGACTCCTATCTCCTGACTCCTATCTCCTATCTCCTGACTCCTGACTCCTATCTCCTATCTCCTGACTCCTATCTCCTGACTCCTGACTCCTATCTCCTGACTCCTGACTCCTATCTCCTGACTCCTGACTCCTGAATCCTGAATCCTGACTCCACCAACAAACTTTGTCAGCAAACCCTAATTATAAATAGACTTTTAATAACCAAAGAAAGAAAGGAATAGTCAGAAAACTAGCAAGGGTAGTGACCACAACTGTGCGGGCCATCAAAGCGGCCGAACCACCGAATTCTGTGACTAAAATGACAGTATTAACGGCGGTGGGCATGGCACTTTGTAGGATGAGAATTTTTAGATCCATACCGGTTAATCCTAAACTATTGCCGATCGCAAATGCCAAAAGAGGAGCGACTAAAAGACGCAAACCGGCTCCTAATAATTCTAATTTACCGATCGCTAATTTTTGCTGAGATAATTGGATACCTAGGATAATTAAAGCCAAAGGAATTGCCGCTTGTCCTAGATAGCTAACACTTTTATCTAATTGCAGGGGAAGATGAAAAGAGAAAGTTTGAAAGCTAATGCCGATAAAAATTGACCAGATTAAGGGCAATTGAAAAACTAAGCGAAATCCTGAAAGAAAGCTTTTTCCTCGCAAATAAGCGGGACTAATACCAAATAAAAGAATACTAGAGCCAATCATATAGATTATCGCTCTTTCCAGTCCAGCCGCACCCAGGGCGAAACTAGCCACAGGTAAACCCATATTACCGTTATTGGGCATCACGGCGGCAGCCATGAGGCTTTTGCGGGTATCAGCATCGAGACTGAGACAATAGGCGATAATTTCGACGACAATCACTATTACCAGTGAAATAAGGGCAAAGCCTAGGAGAATTAAACCGATATTGCTGCCGGATAAAGTGGTGCGATAGAGTCCATCAATCACCAAAGCGGGAGCAAGAATATACACCGTGATTTGGGAAAGGGAATGCACTTCAACAGTGAGAACTTTTCCTGCTATCACACCGATGAGGATGATAAAACCCACTGGAATAATAGCGGAGAGGATGACAAGCATTAATCAGGTAAAAAGTAAATAGTAAACAGAAAAAAGGCTCTTCGGTTTGTCTTATGCAACATACAGGATTATAAGAGATGAAACCCTTATAGAGAGAGACATTGCTGAGATTTTTGTCAATTGTTTTCGATCTAGAGCGAACTAATCAATTAAATCTCTTGCCAGATAAGGATTTAGTCGATTTATGACACCCTACCGAACCATACCAAGTAACGAAGAACCAGAAAACAAAGCGTGGTTAGGAATAAATCTTGGTAGAGGTATTTCTGGTTTCATTGTTCCCGAACAATATGAACTTTATGGAACAGAGGCTCGTATTGACAATTCTGGAAATAGAATAGTTTCTCCAAATAATTGTTTATGGTTAACCAACTTAGACACATCAAAACGACAGGAAGATATGGCTCTGACAAAAAGATATTTTGGCAATGAAGCTGAATATCCAAAATATGACAATTATGATGGAATTAATGTCAATAAAACCCAAGACATTCCCTTAGACTTCAAGGGGGTTATGGGTGTACCAATAACATTTTTACATAAATTCAATCCCGACCAATTTGAAATAATTAAATTCAGGAAGGGGAATGATGATAAAGATTTATCAGTAAATGGGAAATGTCCTTATTTTAGAATACTAATCAAGAATAAACGAATCCAAACTGAATATATTGATTTAACAGGGTAAGCGCATCTTAACAATCCTTGACAAAATGAACTTTAT
>NZ_JASJFF010000964.1:0-14905 GCF_030065435.1 Microcystis sp. M53603_WE2 | reverse complement strand
GAAGCGGCCAAAGTCTTTTTATCTGCAGCAAGTAAAGGTTTAGCTAAAGTTATTGCTGATGCACTTGTGGATGCAGTGGGAGAAACCATAGGAGATGGTGCCGCTCCTGATTGGACAAAATTAATTACAGGTGCTGCAATTAATCTAGACTGGGAAACACCGGCTAAAACTCTGCCTTTAAGAGTTGAACAAGGAAAGCCGAGCATTTTACAAGCAGCAGCTTTTTTAGCTTTTGTCAGCGATGATACCCTAGGGCAAGCCACTAGAATTAACAAAATCACTTGGATTAAACAAGAACAAACCCAATGGTGTTGGGCGGCTTCAATGCAGATGGTTTTTCAGCAAAATGATGACATCACAACGCAGCAATGTAACCTTGCCAATGTTGCTTTTGAATTAACAGGTTGTTGCAGTTCACCCAATAGTTCATTGTGCAATAAACCCTTGCCAATTCTTAATATTGCTCCTATGTGGGTAAGGTATAGTTTTAATCCAATTTATATTAATGGTTTGATTGAATTTACCACCTTACAAACTGAACTTGATAATCAACGTGCAGTAGAAATCGGTTTTAAATGGAATGGAGGAGGGGGTCATGCCGTTTTAGCAGTCGGTTGGGATATAATTGATTCAGTCCCCCAGGTCATCATTTATGATCCTTGGCGGGGTGAAATAATTATTCCCTACGATCGAGTTAAAACTGCCTATGGCGAAGGTCAATGGCGATGGACATGGATTAATATTAGGAGATAAACTAAAATGGCACATTTTAAAACTTTACCCGATGACGTTTTAACTCAATTACAAAGAAAAGTAGGTTTTAGCTTGTCTAGAATAACTGAGTCTCTCGGTGCAGTTTCCCCTGCTTTGCATGAAAGTGTAGATGTCTGGAATCTACCCGCAAATGCAGTGGTTGAACCAACCAACGATTTAACCCGTTTAGCTCGTCCATCAGGGCAATGGCATCTGCAAGTAAAATCAGATAATACCCCGATCGCCTACGCTCGCTCTAGTAGCCTTGGCAGTGAACCTACAGATTGGTCTGTGGATGGAATTTTTCAATCGGAATTAGCAGAAAAATTCGATCAAGCTATTAGCTGGATTGATGAAAATATCCCTGAAGAAAATATCATAGTCAGATTATTAGTGATTCCAGCTTATCAAACCCATGCTTTATGGTTGATTGATGAAAGTAACATCAATAATCAAAAAATTCTTGTTATTGATGCTCCTCTTGAATATGGCTTTAATTTACCGACCAAGATCGATAAAACTCAAGAAATAGAGCAATTTCTTAACCAACTACGCTCGGTCAAACACGCTGAAGGATTAACGGAATAGGGTGGATAATTCTGCTCGGCAAAACCTAATCAGATGTTTAATATCGACAAAGCTGCCCTTGTCTAGTAATAAGAACATGGATAAGCTGCCCGCGTATTTAAATTGCTTGTTGAGATGAGCCAAGAGGCAAAAGTAAAGGGATTGGGGGAGAACTAATCTAAGGATAGGCGGTTAAAATTCCTCTTAGCTTATTCCCTATCTCAACAACAAAATTAATAAATAGAGACGTACCGTAGATAGTACGTCTCGACGCTCTCAAAGTTTTACAGTTCTTTTAACTTCGATCGCAATTCCTCTAATTCCGCATCCACTGCCGAATCCCTGACGGTGGTTGCTTGGGGTAAAGTGGGTTGACTAGAAGCTGTACCCGGTAATGCTCCCCCGGACATTTGTGCTTTCAGCATTGCTAATTCATCCTCCACATCGCTACCCGATTCTAGTGCAGCGAATTGACGTTCCATGTCGATGCCACCCAATTCACCGATCGCTTGACTACGGGCTTCTATCTGCACAACTTTTTCTTCCATGCGCTCAAAAGCGGACATGGAACTACTGGTATCGATACTGCCGAGGGTTTTTTGGATTTCTTCGTTAGCTTTTGCGGCTCTGGAGCGAGCTACTAACATATTTTTCTTGGTTTTTGCCTCAGAAATCTTACTTTCGAGCGCAATCAAGTTTTTTCTCAGACTATCTACCTGTACCGTTTGCTGATCCAGTTGATTTTTGAGAATGGCGGCGGTTTCCGTGAAATCTTTCTTGCGTTTAAGAGCTTCCCTGGCGAGAGTTTCATCCCCTTTAGAAAGGGCTAATTTGGCTCTTTGTTCCCATTTATTGGCTTCTGACTGGTCTTTGCTGTATTTTTGTTCCGTTTGTCGTTGTTCGGCGATCGCTCTAGCAACCGCTTGACGTACCTGTACTAGATCCTCTTGCATATCACTGACAGCTTGTTCCAGCATTTTTTCTGGATCTTCAGCCTTGCTCACCATATCATTGAGGTTAGCTCGGACAACTCGGCTAAGGCGATCGAATAAACCCATGACGCTCTTGTTCCTCTCGGTGTGTACTAAATCAGTTAACTGTTCTTAAAATTTCCTATCTTGCCTAACGGCTTATTATCCAATATAAACCACGAGAGCTAGGATAGGGGATAGGAGTTAGGAGTCAAGAGTCAGGAGACAGCTTTTTTCTCCCCACACCCCACACCCCACACCCTACACCCCACACCCCACACCCCACTTCCCACATCACCCATCCAAGTTTTCTTGTTTTAACTTGAGTAATTCCGCTTCAATTTGTTTTTGTCCCTCCAAATCTTGGAATTGTCGCTCTAAGGGGTCTTTATACCCGATTAAATCGGCTTGGGATTCGGCTTCTAGGACTTTTGCTTCTAATTTCTCGAAAATAGTTCCCATCTGACTGCTGTTCAAACTGCCCATAATTTCTTGGGCTTTTTGACTGGCACTCGCCGATCGCAATCTGGCCACATAAAGGCTTTTTTGTGCTTTCATCTCAGCATATTTGCGTTCAATTGTCAAGAGTTCTTTCTTTAACTTTTGTATAATAGCCGTCTGTTGTTGCAGGGAGGTTTGTAGGGGGGCGATCTGACTTTGATAGGTTTGCCATTGGCTGAGAGCTTGGCGGGCGAGTTCCTCGTTACCGTGATTTAGGGCTAATTGGGCGCGTTCGTGCCAAGTTTGAGCCGCTTTTTCCTGTTGTTGTCGTTGGCGCTCGGTGCGTTTCTGGGTAGCGACGGCTGCCGCCAGGGCTTGTCGCATTTGCATCAATTCCCCTTCCATCGCCAAGATCGCCTTTTCCAGCAGTTTTTCGGGATCTTGATTTTCCTGAATCAGACTATTGACTTGGGCGCGAATTGCTTGGCCCATGCGATCAAACAAACCCATTGCCGTCCTCCCGATAGGAACCCTAATAGTTTACCGAAGTGCCGCTCCTATCAATAATGATAGAACTAGGGACGGGGGACTGGGAGGGATCGGCTGTTTCTGAAGGTGCCGGACTACTGGGAGAAGGGGATGCTTGTAATTCTGGCGGTAACTGTTTCATTAACTCCACCGCCTCCTGTCGGTTTTGATTGGCCAAGCGACGGGCTTTTTCCCGTTGAAAAAAGGGTAAATTAGCGGGTGATTCTTCTCTTTGACGCAATTCCTCCAACATTCGTTCGTTAATGATCGCGGTCGAGGGGGCGGGGGTGACTTGGGGCGGTGGTGGCGGTGGTGCAGAAACTAGGGAAGATACGGGCGGGGTGCTGGGGTTCGGGGGGGCGACGGGTAAAGATTGCTTGATCTTACTGACGGGTAATTGATGGGCCGGCATTGGGGATGGTGGCGGATTCGGGGGTAAGAGGGCATTAGTCAGATTGATAGCGGTGGGGGGACTCTGAACCACTGGTGGGGCGGGAATGTTAGCGATCGGGCTAGTTTTAACCGGAGGAGCGGGAATATTAACGATCGGACTGGTTTGAGGAGTTTTCTGTACCGGACGAGCGATCGCTATCAATCGATCGAGGTGGCGGGAGTTATTTTGGCGCTGCTCGAGGGGGGAATTCTCAGTTTTCCTCGGGGTGGGGGTAGTATTGGTTAACCATTGATTGAGACTGAGGAGACTATTAGCAATTAAAAAGATCACCATTGCCCGGATACCCCAAGGGGTAAAAAAGAGATCTTCAGCTTGGGGATAGACGTTAATGACAGCAGCTTCTAGGTATTCTGGTTCCCGAGCGGGATCGATGGCTGAACTGGGTTGATGAACGATCGAGAGAGGGGAATCTTGGGGGGATGGGGATCGATCGGATTTCATGAGGGTATTAAAGGTTATGCTGAAAAGTTAGGGGGTTTTTTCGTCCTAGTGTACCGTGGTATTCCCTAGATTTTCCAGATGTCTTTACATTCTCTTGACAAAATTTTGGCGGCTATTACTCAACAGGTGGGTTGGGAAGAATATCGCCAGTATGATCAAGTGCTGCAATTATGGCCAAAAATTATTAATCCCCGTCTGCTTGAGCAAACCCGGCCTTTTTCCCTGAGTCGCGGGGTTTTATCGGTGGCTACCAGTAGCGCCGCTTTAGCCCAGGAATTGTCTTTACAACGCTATAGCTTATTAAAACGGCTTAATAGTCAGTTAGAGACTCCCTTGGGCGATATCCGCTTTTCTGCTGCCCGTTGGCAGCAAGATAGTCAGTTAATTCCTCCAGAAGCGATCGCACCTAAATCCCTGAGAGATCATCCTAGTTATGTCACCCCGGAAAAACCGCCAGAAAATCCCCAGCAACCGGACAGTTTAGAGAGTTGGAGCCAGAAAATAGTTCATAGAACCCGATCTTGGCCGATTTGTCCTCGTTGTCAGTCTCCCAGTCCCTCCGGAGAGCTTGAGCGTTGGCAATGTTGTGCTTTTTGTTTTGCCCAGTCGGGCGGGGTAAAAGATTAAATTTTTTTATAGTCTTGTGGAAAGAGTGGTTTTGAGTCGGGAATCAATTGGCCGATCTTTTCTGTCTTAATTGAACCTGTATTCATCAATTCTATTCGGCTAAGGCTTGATCCCCGGTTTGTTATCGGCGATACTAGAGCCGATAACCTCGGCCACAACTGAGTTGAACTCTTCAGTTTTGAGACAGTGCTGCTTTTTGCAAAGTAACTATTAAAAGATTCTAAAAATAAAATTTTTTTTGGGGATCACTAAAAACTATATGGCGTATCAGTCCTAGCTATGGTAGTCAGGAAAATACCCTTGGCACAGGGTAGGACAATATTACACAGAGCGAAAAGAGAGTCATCCCTTGAGTTCCTTATAATCATCTTCCTTTTAAAGCTAACCCATGCAAGCCGCAAACTTTCTTACCTCTTCCTGTCGATACTGCCGATACTATCAAACCCAGGGTCGGCGCGGTGGCACTTGTCAACAACTAGATGTTCCCGTCGAAGCTCATTGGAAAGCCTGCGCTCTAGCGATGCCTCCTTTTAGTGCTGAATGGCAACAACTCAATCGGGTGGTTAGTTTAGAACAGTCTCTAGAATTAACCTGTGCAGTGTCGCCCACTCCCGTGGTGGTTTCCCCTCGTCGTCATGCTCCCCGACAACCGATCGCGGTTTAGAAGCTCTAGGTCCTAAACAGGAGCAAAAAATTGGCGTTGCCCATTTAAAACATGAATTCACCCCTCCACATCTTTTAGGGCGCTATTTTTGAGATAATAGATGAGTTGATTGCCAAGATAAAGCGTCGCCAGAATGCCCCTGATGACTTCTCATCGTCCCCTAAAAATTGGTATAGTTGGCACAGGGTTCGCCGCTCAACGTCGCGCTGAAAGCTTGCAAGCGGATGATCGCGCCCAGCTTCTGTACTTTAGCGGTAATAGTCCCGAATCGATCGCTAATTTCTCGCAAAAATACCAAATTTCTGCCCTAGATTCGGCAGTAAGCCTGGCCAGTCATCCTGATCTCGATCTGATTGTCATTGCCAACGTTAATCAGGCCCATGCCTCGATCGCCCGTACTGCTTTAAAATCCGGTAAGCACGTTATCGTCGAGTATCCCCTGGCTTTCCACCCGGCAGCGGCAGCAGAATTAATCACCCTAGCCGAAACCGAGAACAAATTACTGCACGTCGAACATATTGAACTTTTGGGGGGACTGCATCAAACCCAACAGCAGTATTTAGCCAGCCTCGGCAATATCCACCTAGCCCGTTATACCACGATCGCCCCCGGCAGACCAGCACCCCGGCGCTGGACATTTCATCGGGATTTATTCGGTTTTCCCTTGATTGCGGCCCTTTCTCGTATCCATCGCTTGACTAATTTATTTGGGGAAGTGGAGTCCGTATCCTGTCATTGTCGTTATTGGAATGCCCCGGAATCCGATTATTTTCTGGCCTGTTTGTGTGAGGCACAGTTATTATTTAAAAATGGCTTAATTGCTGAAGTTACCTACGGCAAAGGCGAAGTTTTTTGGCAAAATGAGCGAACTTTCACTATTCATGGCGAGGCAGGTAGCTTAATTTTTGAAGGGGAAACAGGGCAGTTAATTAATAGTGAAGGTAGCCAAGCTTTAGAAGTGGAAACCCGTCGCGGTCTTTTTGCCAAAGATACCGCTATGGTGCTAGATTATCTCTTTGATCGGTCTCCTCTTTATGTTACTCCCCAAGCCAGTCTTTATGCCCTAGAAGTGGCCTACGCTGCCTATCAATCTTCCTTGTCGGGAAAAACAGTTTTTCTCTCGGCCAATTAAACCTACTTAGACTTTTTGAATTAACTTTCTGCCTAGTAAACCCTGGGGACGAACTAACAACATAATAAAGAGAATAGCAAAAGCGATCGCCTCTCGATAACCGGAATATTCTGCGGGAACAAAAGCTTCGGCAATACCCAATAATAAACCACCGATTACTGCTCCGGGGATACTTCCCAATCCCCCTAAAACAATCACTCCTAAACCTTTTAATCCGAAAGCAATACCGAAATAGGGGCCAGCGATACTAACACTAGAACCGACTAAAGTTCCTGCTAAACCTGCCAAGGCACCACTAATAAAAAAGGTAATCACGATAAATTTTTCGGGATTGATCCCCAACAAACTGGCCGTGGTGACATCTTCAGCTACCGCTTGTAAAGCTTTGCCCATTTTGGTGAAATTAACCCAATAAGTTAGCAAAGCCACCATAACTGCTGAAACCAGAAAAATAATAATCTGAATTGTGCGAATTGCCACGGGGCGATCGGCTGTACCGAAATTAATTGCGGGGGGAAGATTGCCATAAATCCCATCGGGAAAAGTATAAATTTCTGCCCCGAATAAGTATTGAATGACATTGACAATCACCACGGCTGCCCCTAGGCTAGAAACCAGAGTTAAGAGAGAATCGGAACCCCGTACCCGGAGGGGTTTAAAGGCCAATCTTTCCAGAAGAACCGAGGTGAAACCTGAAAGGATACAGCCTAGCAAGAGTGCTAAAAAAAAGGGTAAGGAAAAGGGTAATTTGGCATTAGCCAATAAACCATTAAACCCGAAAACTCCCCCCGCTAGAGCGTAGGTAAAATAGGCACCGAGGGTAAAAATTGCGCCATGGGCAAAATTGATAATCCCTAAAATGGAAAAAATCAAAGTGTAACCGAGGGCAAAAATAGCATAGACACTACCGATCGATAAACCGTTTAAAACCTGTTGAAAAATCGTTACTAGATCCATTGTCAGGGTTAGCTAGGGTAACTTTTGATTATAACTGACGGTCGCCACCACATCCGGTAAAGGACGCTGCAGTTTATATAACCAGAATAACCCGAAAATACCGATAGCGATCGCTCCTAAACTAATTATTTGCGCCATTTTTAGAGGCCCAAACATTAAACTATCGGTGCGTAGCCCCTCGATCCAGAATCTACCTAGACTGTAGGCGATAAAATAGACTAGGGTAAGGGTGCCAATTTTTAATTTACTAGGGTGTTTTAAACCCCAGAAAAATAGATAGATGAGTAGGGCAAAAACTGCCAGATTCCAGAGAGATTCGTAGAGAAAGGTGGGGTGAAAATAATCGACGGCGATATATTCTAAAGGACGACTAGCCGGAGGAATAAACAACTTCCAAGGTAAATTAGTCGGACTGCCAAAAGCTTCCGAATTAAAAAAGTTACCCCAACGTCCGATCGCTTGACCGAGAATAACTGAAGGGGCCACCAGATCGAGTAATTGCCAAAGAGAAACCCGATTAATGCGGGCAAAGATTAGGGCCGCCAGCAAACCCCCGATAATTGCCCCGTGAATAGCAATACCTCCCTTCCAAATGGCGATAATATCAGCAGGATTTTGCGCGTATTCTTGCCACTGAAAGAGAACATAGTACAGACGGGCTGCAGGTATGGCTCCCACTACTAACCAAATGGCCAAATCAGCGATTAAATCGGGATTGATCGCTCTTTTTTGAGCTAGGTACTGGGAGAGGGTGACACCCAATAATACCGCCATAGCGATGAGAAATCCATACCAGCGCACCGAAATCGGTCCGATCTCCCAGAGGATCGGGCCGGGGGACTGAAAGACAAAACCTAAGAGCATAAAATTATTAAGAATAAAAAATTTTATCTTTCCTATAGTATCTTATGCTATGATGAGGTATGCTGACATATTTGCGGATGTGGCGGAATTGGTAGACGCGCTAGATTTAGGTTCTAGTATCTTTTTGATGTGTGGGTTCGAGTCCCTCCATCCGCATTAACCTTCGGGTCGATGAAGTGTAACCTGATTTGGTGTTGACGACCGACGACCCAAAACAAAGACTTCTTACCGATTCAGGAGAGAGGAGACTTCTCGGTTTAGTAAATTCAGGCATTTTGTCCGATAAATAAGGTTTCTGTCAGTTCAAAAACTCTTTGATCTGTATTTTTTCCTTTTGACGGCTGACTCGGACAATGCTGACTCAACCAGAGGTTTTAAAATTTTTTAGAGGAAGTCTAATATCATTTTGCAAAAGTAATGACAGACTTAGTTGGTCATTAAACCTCTTGCATAATTAATTTTTGATGGTTCAAAAATGAGAAAAATAGGCATAAAATTGCATCAAATCACTAAATAGAGCATTTAATTGATTATTATTCATTCTTAATTCTCCTGACTACTGACGACCGGCTACTGACTCCTAACCCTCACAACAATTTTTGATTTTTGCAAGAGGTCTATTCTAAGGCGCAATTACGCTCTGAGAGAAGAATTGGGCTTGCAGATGTCAGTCACGACTATTGAAATTGGTACAACGTCCCTTAAATGAGTTACACCAAATAAGTGACCTAGATCGTGTGACTGGTAAGAGGGAGAGGAACAATCTATCCTAAACAGTAATAGAGAGCTAGATAGCAAAATACTCCTTAGCAAGATCTCGCTCTAGCTCTCGATGTGGAATACGAGAAGACAGACAAGGTTAGGTCAGACCTAATCCTGTCGAAATTGTTCTTAATTTTATCGACATTTTAGCGACTACTTGCGCTCAGGAAGGTACTTATATGGATCAGCCTTTTGAAAGTGATGTTATGGAGGACTTAGCCGCTAATTCCTCCTTTGCCGATGAGGGAGCCTTCGATGCTTGGGAAGGTATGGAAAGCGAAGGTTTTGAAGGATTTGAAGCCGAAGACAGTTTTGGCGAAGACCAATTAGGATGGGAAGATCTGGGAGGAGAGGGCTTTCTGGGAGAAGACGAATACGAGGCGGAATTAGGGGAAGATTTCGGCGATGATTACCTCATCGATAGCGGAGTCAATGATTGGGATGCCCTAGAAGAAGCCGTTGCCGATGCCCTAGACGCGGAAGACAGCGATGAATTTTTCCGACAATTATTAGGAGGAATTAGCCGGGTGGCGGGGGCAGCCCGTCGGGGAGCCACCACTGCCAGCCGGGTAGCCCGGGGGGTGGGACGGGCGGTCCAAACTGCCGGACGAGTAGCTGGACAGGTGCAGCGAGTGGCAGGCCAAGTGCAGCGAGTGGCGGGACGTGCCGGACGCGCTGCCAATCCCTTGGCCAGCATTTTGGGGCAAGTAGCGCCGCTGCTGCAACAGTATGCCGCCCAGGGCTTTGATGAATTGGATGCCCTAGAAGACTTAGCCGATTTATTTGCCGATGAGGAGCTAGATGAGGCTTTACCCGTACTAGCTGGTATGGCGGCCCGCACTATGGTTAGACCGGTGCTGCGCCGTGCCGCCCTCAGTAGTCCTCTCCGTCGTCAGATCGTTCACAGTACCACCCAAGTGGCTCGAAATCTAGTCCGCCGTCAGGGATCGGCTGCCCTGCGAGCTTTGCCGAGGATAGCTCAGAGTGTCGGACAAACCGCCGCTCGTCGTCGTTTATCCCCCAGTCGCTTACCGCAAGCTATCCGACAAACCGGGGCGAGAGTGGCGGCGCAACCCCGTTTAGTACGGCAGTTATCCCGTCCCGCCCCGGGGATGAGAAGAACTTCTGTTCGCCCCGGCCCCAGTCGCGGTGGTCTGCCCCAGCGCCTAAGACTACAAGGACCGGTGGAAATTATGATCACGCGCCTATAGCTATTTCTGCCCTTGTAATTAGGAGAGAAAAATCATGTATCAAGCCTTTGAAACCGATGTCATGGATGACTTGTTTTACGATCAAGTGGAAGGCCCCGCCCAAAGGGGCGACTATTACGATAGTTACGATGCCGGGGATGAATTCGGGGAATACGATCTGGCCGAAGCCGATGATGATGCCTTTATCGGTGGTTTAATTCGCGGCATCGGATCGATGCTCGGTAGTGGTCAGGGATTTGACGAGATGGAAGACTGGGGAGAACAGGGCTACGATTCTGGTTTCGATGCCCTGGAGGATGCCCTGGCCGATGCCCTGGCCGAGGAGGACACGGACGAGTTTTTCCGACGCTTGGGACGCATCGCTCGCAATGTGGGACGCAGAGTCGGACAAGTTGCTGGAAGAGTGGGCCGGGGAATTGGTTCCGTAGCCCGCGTGGTCGGACCGATCGCCAGTATGATTCCCCTACCGCAAGCGCAATTAATCGGACGTATTGCCAACGTGGCCGGAAGACTTTTGGCTGATGAGGCCGATGAGTTTGAGGCTTTGGAGGACTTATTTGACCTGGCCGAGACGGAAGATGCGATCGATGCGGCCGCTCCCTTTGTTTCCGCCGTTGCCCTGCGGACCGCTATGCCCAATATCTCGCGACTACCGCGGCAAACTCGCCGGCAATTGGTCAGTAGTGTCAGCCAAGCTACACGCACCCTCGCCCGTCGTCAAGGGCCGGCCGCCGCTAGAGCCGTGCCTCGCATTGTGCGCGGTGTTAGTCGTACCGTTGCCCAAAGAGGTTTACCCGCCCGATCTGTGGCTCCTGCCGTGCGTCGTGCCGCCGCCCGAGTCGCGCAAAGTCCTCGCACCGTGCGCCGTTTAGCCCGTCCGCTCACTACCAGATCCCGTCCCGGCCGGCGATCAATGTCCGGGGGACGACCTTGCCCCACCTGCGGCCGCAGCCATAGCTATCGTCTGCGCGGACCGGTAACGATTCGGATTCAAGGCAGTTAGGCAACCAACCGCAATGGGGGCAGTATGGGAACGAGAGCTTTTCTACACAATAAAATTTTAGATCTAACGGCGCGAGCGCGTCGTCTAGTCAGGGTAAATTATGCTTCCGTGGGGATTCGCCCCCAAGATTTACCCTACGCTCCCTCTCCTGACCATTTTCGGGCAGCTAATCAACGTCTGGCTAAGATTGATCGCCAAATTCAGCGTCGTCTTCAGCATCTACAAGGGACGTGGAACGAGTCACCGATAGAGCGAGTTTTAATCGATATAGCACTGGTAGAACGGGAAATTGACCGCGCTCGCCGTAGTTTTGGGCTATTTTTTGAAATTTTTAGTCAAAGGGGTTCCTCTTTTGCCGCCGCTCTCGCCGCCCATGATCTGATCGCGATCGATTGTTATCGGGCCGTTCGCGAGTCCTCTCCGGGGTTATTTCGCGCACCGATGCTCAAACCCTTGTGTTATATGGAACACGGTTTCTCGCCTGCTACCATGCGTCGTGGCGTTTTGCTGACTCGTCTTTTGGGAGAACCTAATCCCTTCCCGATTATCCGCATCCCTTGGGATCGAGATAATCCTTGGCAACCGGTCTTTATCCACGAAGTAGCCCACAATCTGCAAGCGGATCTGGGGATCTGGCAGGAAAATCGTCAAGCGGTGATCCGTCGCATTCTCGGCACCAGTGGCGACCCCAGTATTACTCGCATCTACGGACGCTGGCATAAGGAAGTTTTTGCCGATTTAGCGGCGATTTTATTAGCCGGTCCAGCCGCAGCCTGGGGAATGGCACTTTTTCTGGCTCATCCCGCTCCCCGTACCCTTACCTATCGTCCTGGAGGAGCGCACCCGACGGCATATCTGAGAATTTTGATCTTAGCGGAAATGTTGCGACGGATGGGATTTGGTCAAGAAGGCGATCGCCTACGCTCGGTTTGGCAGCAACTCTATAACCCTAATCGTTTTCACCGTCTGCCGGCACGTCTGTTAACCACCTCGGAATTATTGATTCCCCATCTGGTGGATGAAATTGCCTATCAAACCCGTCGCAATCTCGCCCAACAGGCCCTGGCCGATATTATTCCTTTTTCTGAAGATGATGAAAAAGCGATTCAAGCCGGTGCTAGACAATTAGTCCACGGAGAGGTTCCCCCCGATTTACCGCCGCGATTTCTGGTCAGCGCCGCTAGTTATGCCCTCGCTACTGGTCAAATTCCCGCCCGTCAGTTATCCAATCGGGTTATTAATCATCTTACCTCCCCTATTCCCCCATCTTCACCCAGTTTTAAAGAAATACAAGCCGCTTTGCTCTGAAAACTTAGGAATATAGGGGATAACTGATCACTGAAACAACCCCAACACCTTTTTTCCTTGCCCTGATAAATTATGAACACTTCATCTGGCAATCCGTTTAATTACAGTAGTGCCATGGCCAAAAATAATGGCCTGATGCCGAACAGTAGTTCTCGTATGGCGTTGGATAATCTTCTGCGGCGAGAATTAAAAGTCAGCGATCCCAATGATGCCAAACAGATAGCAGAGGCATTACTAAACCGCTATAAAAACAATCCTAGAGCAGTAGCCATCAACAAGGAGGCGGAGGGAGTTCCCTTTCTTTTGGCTTCTGGTACACCGATGCCCCTGCAGCAAGCCCCCACATCCTCCGATGCAGAAATGCAGCAAGCGATCAATGATGTGGAGCGGGATTTGCAGGAACTGACCACCAACTCCATCCTCAAGGACGTGACCCCAGAATTGGAAGGCTGGGCGATGGCAGTTCGTTCTGCCATTCAGGAAGGGGTGAATTCGGCTCGTTTTGCCCTCGATCCCAGACAGCGGGATAAAACCTTCGGCATCCGTCGCACCTTGGGGGATTATGCTCGCCTGGCGCGGCTGGTTGGGGCGCTGACTCCTACCATGAGCCTCATCTATCGCAAGTTCGCTCAGAGTTTGGATGAAGTGGCTTCCGTCTTATTTGTGATGATGGGTGAAGCACTCTCTAATGTCGGCTTCGGCGGTCGTTATCTCTTACAGGCTCCCTATAGCGAGTTACAAGTGCGCCGGGATGCTGTTATCTATGCCCTGCGGAATTTAGTCGGGGCAACTCAAGAGGCTTATGCTCCCAACGAATGGCCCAGAGGGATCGATGCCTACCGCCAGCTTTTCCAACGGTTGGAAGAACAGGGACAAGGCGATCTTCGCGCTCTCCTGGTTGAAGGCGAGTTAAGTCGCGTCATGGATGCGCTCATTCAAAGGTCTGGTCAGGGTAGTGTCGCGGGTTTGCGCCAATTAGGGGCAACAGCACAGTTGGATGTCGAACGCCTGCGGCGCCTAGTCATCGTTGGTAAGAACTTGATCTATCCTGCTGCTCCACCTCTGACTGCTTTTCTGGAAGCTTTGCAGCTTTTTGTGGATGGTTTCGAGCCATCCGGTGGATTCCGGTTGCTGCGGATTGCCCGACCGCCGATTTTGTTCTATGGCCTGTATGGGATGTCCGCCTTTGATGAAGCTGAAGAAAGGCTGCTACGGCTGATCATTGAGCGCAATCAGCTTGCGGATAAACTGGACTGCTATTTGCAATGTGGCTGTACTTCTAAAACAGTTCTCTGCCAAATTGTTCTCGATAAAATTCTTTACGATCTCGATCGCGCGATCGACCTCTATGCTGTGGGGACGCAAGATACTAACGATCCTCTGAAGAAATCGCCAGAAAAACGGGCAGTTGCCTATAGCTACATCGTGGATGTTTTCCTATTTCCTAATCAGCCTAAAGGGGAAGCAAACCCTGAGCGAGGTCGCTGTCTCCTAGAAAATGATACTACAGGTTCCGAAGTTTTATTACCTGGCGAACAGGGTAATTCCCAACAGTACCTCAATCATCTCATTTATCAAAGTTGTTTGCAGATTCGCAAGGATCTTTATGTTTCTTCTGGAAACCCTGAACCCGCTGACACGGGGGTACTACTAGCACTTCCTGAAAATGACAAAACAATCAGAGACTTAGTTTGCCAAGAATTACAAGTTCAAAAAGACATGGAAGGTCGTTGGGAAAATCTGGTGCAAACGATGGCTCCGTCGTGCATACCATTTAGGAATGTTCGATGGAATAATTCAAACAATAACCACTCAGTATCAGGAGTATTTAATGTCATGAACAGCCTAATTAATCGAGCTTTACAGAGAGCTTTAGGGAAACAAGAAGATGATAACCCAATCGATCTTGAAGTTAAATTTGAGTTACCCAGTAACTACGAAGAAAGCCTGAAGATTGTTGCTGATAAGCTCAGTCCTAAACTAGGCGAGTCAGCCCAAAATCTTGCTGAAGATTTTGATGATTTAGTTAATGACAATCCATTAACTTAGCCATGACAATTATTGATCACCGATTCATAAACTGGCTCTTCGGTTTGTGTTATGCAATGGACGGGGGTTATAAGGGATGGAACCCTTATAGAGAAAGGCATTTAGCGATTTTTGTCAATTGTTTTTTATCTAGAGCGAACTAATCAATTAAGTCTCTTGCCAGATAAGGATTT
>NZ_JASJFF010000304.1:0-6908 GCF_030065435.1 Microcystis sp. M53603_WE2 | reverse complement strand
GGGGGGTTGGGTGGTTTTGGGGTGTGGGGTGGGGGGTGTGGGGTGTGGGGTGTGGGGTGTGGGGAGAATCAATAAAAATAATCTTCTGCCTCCTGCCGGCCGCCTCCTATCTCCTATCTCCTGTCTCCTGTCTCCTGTCTCCTGTCTCCTGTCTCCTATCTCCTGTCTCCTGACTCCTATCTCCTGTCTCCTATCTCCTATCTCTTATCTCCTATCTCCTGACTCCTGAAATATAAAGTCTCGGTTACAAAACTGACTTCCGAGCAATTCTCACCCCACCATAGAAACAGAAGCCCCTAGAAAAATCAGCCATGAAAGAACACGATGTCGTTATAGTGGGCGGTGGGTTAGCAGGATGCCGCGCCGCCTTAGAAATCAAACGCCTCAACCCGACTATCGATGTTGCTGTCGTTGCCAAAACCCACCCAATTCGTTCCCACTCCGTCGCTGCCCAGGGAGGTATCGCCGCCGCCCTGCAAAACGTTGACCCCAAAGATAATCCCAAGGCCCACGCCTACGATACTGTCAAAGGTTCCGATTTTCTGGCTGACCAGGATGCGGTGGATATCCTCACCCGAGAAGCCCCCGAAGTTATCATCGAATTGGAACATCTAGGCGTGTTATTCTCCCGTCTCGAAGATGGACGCATTGCCCAAAGAGCCTTTGGCGGTCACAGCCATAACCGGGCCTGTTACGCCGCCGATAAAACCGGTCACGCCATGCTGCACGAATTAGTCAGCAATTTAGGCCGTAATCAGGTAAAAATCTACGATGAATGGTATGTTTTACGCCTTATCCTCGAAGAAGGTACGGCTAAAGGCGTAGTTATGTACCAAATCGCCACCGGACAGTTAGAAATCCTCCGGGCAAAAGCAATTATGTTCGGGACGGGGGGCTATGGTCGCGTTTATAACACCACCTCCAACGATTTCGCCTGTACGGGAGACGGTTTAGCATTATCGGCAAAAGCGGGTATTCCCCTAGAAGACATGGAATTTGTCCAATTTCACCCCACTGGACTCTATCCCGTCGGTGTTTTAATCTCGGAAGCAGTCCGGGGTGAAGGTGCTTATTTAATCAATAGCGAAGGTCGTCGTTTTATGGAAGACTACGCCCCCTCGCGCATGGAATTAGCCCCCCGGGACATCACTTCCCGGGCCATTACCCTAGAAATTCGCGCCGGCCGGGGGGTAAATCTGGACGGTAGCGCCGGGGGTCCCTTTGTCTATCTGGATTTACGCCATTTAGGCCGGGAAAAAATTATGAGTCGCATTCCCTTTTGTTGGGAGGAGGCCCACCGTCTCGTCGGTGTCGATGCGGTAGAGGAACCGATGCCCGTCCGTCCTACAGTTCACTATTGTATGGGCGGCATTCCCGTTAATACCGATGGTCGCGTTCGCTTAAGTGCCGATACCCTCAGCGAGGGCTTTTTCTCCGCCGGGGAATGTTCCTGTGTCTCCGTCCACGGGGCCAATCGTTTGGGCAGTAATTCCCTGTTAGAATGTGTGGTCTATGGGAGAAGAACTGGCAAATCGATCGCTAAATACGTCGAAAAACGCGCTTTTCCCGTCTTTAATCCCGATATTTACCTTCAGGATGCCAAAGAGGAAATCACCGCTTTATTGACCAAAAAAGGCACGATTCGCATCGGTCAACTACGTCAGCAATTCCAAGACTGTATGACCCAACATTGCGGCGTTTTTCGCACCGAAGCGACCATGCGCGAGGGAATTAAACAAATTGGCGAATTAAAGCGCCAATACGAGCAGATTTACCTCGATGATAGGGGGGATTGCTGGAATACGGAACTAATCGAGGCCTGGGAATTACAAAGTCTCATGGTGGTGGGGGAAATTATCCTCACCTCTGCCCTCAATCGTCAAGAAAGCCGAGGGGCCCATTCCCGCGAAGATTTTCCCCAACGGGATGACCAAAATTTCCTTCAGCATACCCTCGCCTATTATTCCCCCTCCGGCATCGATATCGACTATATGCCCGTGGTAATTCAGGATTTCACCCCCGTGGAACGTAAGTATTAACCTCTGGTCGGACGGTAAATGTAAAGGAATATTACAAACTCCTTGGCATTTACCGAGATTTAGTTCTATACTAGATAAAGCAACGCGGGATAGAGCAGTCTGGTAGCTCGTCGGGCTCATAACCCGAAGGTCAGTGGTTCAAATCCGCTTCCCGCCATTACTTATAAAGCTAGTAGTTAACCCCGATTTCCCGTTAGGGAACATCGAACATTACCCTTTCAAGACAGCGATTGGGGTCAATGTAGGATTGGCGAGAATGGAGACAACTATAATTATCCATGATCAAGATCTGTTCTGCTTTTAAATAGATCGGAACGTGATAGGCTTCAAACAGGGCCATTTACAAAATGTTTGAAAGAAGTAGCGGGGATTGGAATCGACCAATCTTAAGTTAGAAAACGGGTTTCTCTAAGAAACCCGTTTTCTGGGTTAGATGTGGTATAACAGAAAAGTGGTTATGTCAGAGGAAAGAGATATGCCATCAATTTTTATTTGTTATTCCCACCAAGACAAAGGATGGAGAGACAGACTGTTAAAATTTCTCGAACCTCTGAATGATGAGGAAAAAATAGTCTGGTCAGATCTCGACATACAACCGGGGGATATTTGGGATGAAAAAATTAAAGACAGTTTATCACAAGTAACAATTGCGATGGTATTGGTTAGCCAAGACCTGCTTAATTCTCGTTATGTGAAGAATGAAGAATTACCCCGTATTTTGAAAAGACGTGAAGAAGAAGGAGTCCTTATAATTCCTATATTTCTTAGACATTCTACTGTGAAAAGTGTTTCTTTTAAATACACTAATGAAGAGGGAATAGAACAAAGATTTTACTTACATCAATTTCAGTCTCCTAGCAATAATTCTCCCAGCAATCCTCTCTGTGATCTAAAGAAATCAGAATATGAAAAAGTTTTCGTATCCGTTGAGGATAAATTGCGATCGCTGATTGAAGAATCTAAAAAAAAACAGTCTGAACCCTCTAAAAAAGCGGTCCAACCCCTGACCACCTCTGGGTTAGTGGATACGCAACTCCCACCCGTGCGTAGATGGCAAGGACGACGGGAAGAATTGCAAGAACTCCAAACAGCGTTAGGGAATGACCATCTAAGGTTAATCGAGATTACCGCCGCCGGGGGTTATGGTAAAACTGCCCTGGCGAGAAAGTTTACAGATCAATTAACTGCTGATTGGCCGGTATTATGGGTTAATTTTAACCAGCCTTACCCTTTGGCACAGTTCGGACGGTGGTTATTAGAGGAGTTAAAACAAAATTATGATGAAAAATGGAATGATGGGCAATTAATAGACGCAATCAGCAAAGGGTTAACCGCTAAACCCTGTTTATTAGTGTTGAATAATTTGGAAACGGTACTAACTGCCCCAGTAAATTTGGTTTATCAGCAATTCTTGCAAAAATGGTTAAACACAGAAAGCAGCAGTAAGCTATTAGTCACCAGTCGAGAACAGCTAAAATTCCCCGTCAATTTGCAAGATTATTATTATTCTTGGCCTTTAAAAGGGTTAAAAGAAGCGGATGCGATGCGTTATGTCACCGAAGATCACGGCTTAACGGGAAGCGATGAAGAATTAGCCCAATTTGTCGATAAAATGGGAGGTCATCCCCTCTTAATGGAACTGGTTTGTAGTTTGATGAAAGATAAGTTTGGGAAAGGGGTTTCTGTCACCGAGTCGCAAAATTTGGGCTTAAATATGTTTGATGTGGAAGGGTATCACCGCGACACGGAAACCTGTGTCAGAGAAGTGATTACCGCCAGTTTAGCGCGATTATCGAAAGAGTTTAGGGAGAGTTTAACGCGGTTGTCGGTACTGCGGGAGAATTTTGATGACAGGTTAGCCCAGGGGTTAATTCCAGCAATAACTGAGGAAGATTTACGCTATTTAGCTCGTTTATCTTTATTACAAGAATTTCCCCCCGAATACAATGTAAAACGGCGACAGTTTCAGTTTTTGCCTTTAATTTCCATGGTGGTGCAAGATCAAGCAAATCCTGAAATATTGCGATCTGCCCATCAATTAGCCTTAGATTATTATTTAGCTCATTTACCTGTCCCTCCCTGGGAATCCTTGGAAGATTTGAAGGAATATTTAGAGGCGTTTCACCATGCAGGGGAATTGGGAGAATGGCAGTTAGCATACAATATTTTGAATGAGGATCGAGGAGGAGAAGGGAAAGATAAATCGGTTAATAGTTTTTTGTACTTCACAGGCTTAAGTCGAAAATCAATAGAATTGTATGAGATTTTAATTAATAATTGGATAGAGGATCAAAAACAAAAACAAGAGTTCGGCATTGTGTTGTCTTTGTTGGGAATAAGTTATAAAAATTTAGGAGAATATTCAAAAGCAATTACTATCCATAAGCAACATTATGCCCTATCGGAAAAAAATAAAAATTGGGCAGGAGTTGCTTCTGCACTGGGTAATTTAGGGATTTGTTACTTTTCGCAAGGCGATTATCAGCAAGCCATCAAGTATCATGAGCAATGTCTAGCAATTCAAGATAAAATTGGCAATTATCTAGGTATGGCAGGGACCTTTGGTAATTTAGGTATTTGTTATAGTTCTATAGGAAAATTGAATGAAGCTATAGACAATCATAAAAGGCATTTTGAAATTTCACAAAAGATTGATGATCTTGGAGGAATGGCTTCCGCATTTTTGAATATAGGAAATTGTTACAGCTATTCTGGCAGATATTTACAGGCGATTCTCTATCATCAAGCAGGCTTAATCGTCAAGGAGATTCTTGGCGATCAACAGGGATTAGCACTTGCTTATAATAATCTTGCGTGTTGCTTCCGAAGCTTAGGTCAATATAAGGAGGCAATCTTTTATAATCAGAAATCTCTAAAAATAGGAGAAGAAATTGGTAACAAACAAAGGATATCAGAGTCACTTGGTAATATAGGTAATTGTTATGCCGACGTGGGAAAATATCAAGAAGCAATCGTTAAACATCAAGAATCTTTAGTCTTAAAAGAGGAAATGGGGGATCAAAGAGGAATTGCACTTGAATTAATTTCTCTTGGGGCTTGCTATGCTCATTTAGAACAACATGAAACAGCATTAGCATTCTTTGAGAAATCATTAGAGCTAAGTCAAAAAAATAATTATCAGAGAGGTATAGCAGTAAGCTTACATAACCTTGGAAAAACTTATTTTGAGCTTAAAAAATATATTCAAGCGAAAGACTATATTAATAAATCCTTAGCTATTGCTCAAGGAACTGTTTTACAGGAAATAGTAATGCGTTGTCATTTTGCTCTTGCAAATATTGCGTATCGGATAAGTGACATTCAAATCGCATATACCCATTGTCAACAAGCCCTAGCATTATCCCAAGAATTGGGGATTCCCTTGGTTAAAGATTGTGAGGAATTGTTAAGGCAAATTCAGGGGGATGTAGCAGACAATCTATAAAATTATCCTTAACTCCCATTAAGCAAAACTATGAAAATTAACTTCATTGATACTTATAAGCAAACAATTCAATCGCCTCAATGAAATTTACTCAATACTTTTTAGCCACCAGAAAACGACCAGATCGAGCCAATATCAAAATGGAATGGATTGAATACACAATCAATAATCCTATTCTGGAAGTTCACCAAAATGATGGACGAATTCGCCGCTGGGCATTAATTGAGGAAATAGACAACAAGGCGTTGAGAGTTGTCTTACTCGAAGATGGTATCACAGTTCACAATGCTTTTTTTGATAGGAATTTTAAGCCATGAAAATCACCTACTTTCAAGATACGGATACTCTATATTTAGAGTTCAATAACAATCCTATTGTCGAGACTCAAGAAATCAATGAAAATACCTTAGTCGATCTTGATAAAAATGGGAACATTTGTGCAATTACCTTGGAACACGCCAGAAGCTTAACGGATCTGAATGCTTTTTCCCTAGAAACTATTGTCGCGCCTGAATTAGCTTCAAGTTTATAAGAGTTGTCATAATAAAATTATTCTATAAACTCTATGGATTCCCCATGCAAAACCCAATTAACCTCACTATTGAGCGCTTTCAAGAAAACGGACAAGATTACTATGTCGCCACCAGTCCCGATATACAAGGACTTGTCGCTGAAGCTGATACAATAGATGCCGTCATTGATATTGCCAAAGACTTAATTCCCATCCTATTAGAATTGGAAACAAAGGAGTGTGAATAATGCAAACCGTCCACAAAATGAGGAACAATTAATTATGAACATCAAAGATTATCCCTTTGCTCAAGACTTGATTACGGATAATCAAGGTCAGATACAGCAAGTTATTATTAACTTTGAAGACTATCAACAAATAATAGAAACCTATGAAGATACTGGACTCTATTGCGCCATGATAGACGTTAAAGATGAAACTCCCTTAACTTTGGAGGAAGCTTTAATTGAATTAGAAAAAGAATGAAAATCAACTATCTTCCTACTTTTATCAAGGATCTTAAAGATTTAAAAAGTACCTCCCCTTACTCAGTCATAAAAAACCTTGTCTTTACTGATATTTTAGCAGTTAAGCAGCTAAGCGAAATTAACAACCTTAAAAAATTAAAAGGAGAATATAATGCCTATCGTATCCGAATTGGTGACTATAGAATTGGTTTTTTTGTTGAAGAAGATACAATTACATTTGCTCGTGTTCTTCATCGTCGAGAATTCTATCGTTATTTCCCGTAAAATTTCGGTAGATAAAGAATCATTGGCTCTTCGGGAATTGTTATGCAAATAATTAACTTAAAATAAAATTCGATGAGAGCAACTACGCTCAAAAGTAGCTGAAATTCATACAGGAAAGGACTTAAGGCACAAATAGGTTAATACCAAAAGATAGACAATTG
>NZ_JASJFF010000391.1:0-6286 GCF_030065435.1 Microcystis sp. M53603_WE2 | reverse complement strand
TTTACCGACAGATGGGGGAATTAAACCGATGCTCCGCGGTTGATATTCTGGTCGGATTTCATCCCCCGCAAAGGTGAGTATCTTGTCGAAAAATGTAGCGGGGGCATTCATCCGACATTCTAGGTAAAACCTTGGTAAACCTTAATTTAGACAAGGCAATCAAGAAAAGATTGCCGACATTTTCCAAGGCGCCACCCAGATTCGAACTGGGGGTAAAGGTTTTGCAGACCTCTGCCTTACCACTTGGCGATGGCGCCGATCAAGCACTACTTATCCTAGCATAACAGTTGGCAGTTTGCCAAGACTGGAACCTAAGAGTTGAGCGATCGATCTATAATTTATGCAGCAGTTCTCTAATATAGTGGGGGATTTCAGGCTTAAAAAAGCTATTATGATGAGAAATCAAAGATATTTACTAACTTTTATCGGTTTATTGGCTTTATCCTTGCCAGTACAGGCTAATAATGCCGTTTACCTTAGCCAAAGTTCTAATCCTGCCACGACTTTTGACAGTTATCGTCAAGAATGTTTACAAAGAGCGCGCGCGGAGGGATTAGCTGCTGATGTGGCCAAAGATCTATGCGACTGCACGATTAAAAAATTCCAAGCTCGTTACAATCTACAGCAATTCCGCACCCTCGTGCAGAAGTCGAAAACCGATAAAGCTGCCGCTAGGACTTTAGCGAGTGTGGGAGAAGCTTGTTTTGATGAGATTTTGTATGAATAGCAGGGATAGGGGGTTTTTTAGCTATCACCAAAAAAGCTCTCCCTGCTCCGCAGCTCTGGCGCTCATAGACAGTCTTAACAAGTAATTTAGATAGTCAACAGCTTATTTTTGAGTATCAAGACGATTATCAATGGCGATAATTTCTCTCTCAAATTCTTTAGGAATGCCTCCCAATCATTAATAAGTTCAGGTGTATTATACTAAATCCTGTTTTAAAAGTATAGGAGGGTAGGGAGTGGGGAATTAGGGAAGCAGGGAGTGGGTTTTAAAAGTTCGATTGGCAGTTAATCGCACTATTAAAAAACGATTTTGTATTATTATCTAAATTCTTGGAGATTGTTGCTGTATAATCGGAATGACTGACCCCGCTTTTCATCTGAACTATGCCTATTCCAGATTTTCAATCGATTATGTTGCCGCTATTAAAAATACTTGCAGATGGCAAAGTTTATAAATATCGAGAAATTTTTGAAGCCTTGGTCAGAGAGTTTCAAGTCACGGAAGCGGAAAGAAAAGAAATGCTTCCCAGTGGACAACAAGAAATTTTTGCTAATCGAGTCGGTTGGGCAAAAACCTATTTAAAGAAAGCGGGATTAATTGAGTCACCCCAAAGGGCAACTTTTGTAATTTCTGAGAAAGGAAAAGAAATCTTATCTCAAAATCTAGACCATATCGATACAAAATTTCTCAGGCAATTTCCTGAGTTTCAAGAATTTACTAGAGTCAATAAGCAAAATGAAACTATTACTCTTGAAAGCAATTTATCAACTTCTGATCAAGAACAAAACCCAGAGGAATTACTAGAAAACTCCTATCAAGAAATTCGTCAAGCATTAGCGACAGACTTACTTTCTATTCTGCGAAAATTATCCCCAGATGCTTTTGAAAAATTAGTAGTAGAATTACTGGTAAAAATGGGTTATGGTGGCTCGATTAGAGATGCAGGTAAAGCAGTGGGTAAGAGCGGTGATCAAGGGATTGATGGAATAATAAAAGAAGATAGACTCGGTTTAGATATAATCTATATTCAAGCCAAAAGATGGGCTGATAATAATGCCGTTGGTCGTCCAGAAATCCAGAAATTTGTCGGGGCATTAGCGGGACAAGGAGCCAAAAAAGGCATTTTTATCACTACTTCCTATTTTACCCAAGAGGCTTTAGAATATGCCCCCAGAAATGAGATAAAAATAGTGCTGATTGATGGAGAAGAATTAGGTCAATTGATGATTGATTATAACCTAGGTGTATCGACCCAAAAAATCTATGAAATCAAGAGAATTGATCATGATTATTTTGGGGATGAATGAGAGAGAGAGGGGGACAAGGGTTACAGAAAACGGCTATGGCGTTAAAATAGATGGAAAAAACAGAGGATAAAAACTATGGACGGTATGACCTTTTTTCAGAAAAGTGCGGGACAGTGGAAATCTCAGCGCACCACCCATCATTTACCCTTTCGACGCGCAGAAACCGGCGATTCCGAGATTTATGTGGAAGCTTTAAGCGCCGATAACCCGAAAATTATCGCTATCTGTGAAATGCACGAAGTGGATCCCGCTAAGACTGTGGGGGGTGCCTTTGTCAGTTGGGATGGTTCGATGCAGTGGGACAAAGAAAACGAAAATCATCAAGGAACCACCGTTTTTGCGCTAATTCCCGACGAAGATAATCCCCAAGCGGGTGTTCTCCTGCGGGAGCGAGGTTATGCGGAAATCATTCCCGTGGCGGGCCGTTATCACATTGATGAACAGGAAGGTTTAGTCTTAATTACAGAATACGAAACTATGACCTCGATCGAGCGTTTTTGGTTTGCCGATACCGATTTACGTCTCCGCACTAGCACAGTTCAACGTTTTGGCGGTTTTAATACGGCCACTTTTTGTGCTGAATCCCGCAATCAGTCATCGGAGTCAGTCTCTAGTGATTCCCCCGAACCATCATCCTATTCGATTAGTGGCTGGTAAATTCAGTTATCAGTTATCAGTTATCAGTTATCAGTTATCAGTTATCAGTTATCAGCTTTTTTCTCCCATCTCCCTAGAGTGGTTTCATTCTCTCAAATGTCATTCTCTCTAATCCTTGTCTGGCAACGTTTTTAGTCGATTTCTCGGAATAAATATCTGAAAATTTTTCAAAACGTCGCGCTTTGTAGGTTGATTCATGAATCAACCTACTATGAGAGCAAAAACCTGTACTCCCCTGCTCCCTAGCTTACCTCATAAGCGATTAAAGGTAGCAAAAAAAAGAATTAGATTCGGAGAATGAATCAACCCTAGGGGTTTGGGTAGGGTTGATTCATGAATCAACCCTACTATGAATCAACCCTACTATGAATCAACCCTACTATGAATCAACCCTACCCATCTCCCCGCTCCCCCGCAACGCGCACGAAGTGGTCTCCCCGCTCCGGCGCTCCCTGCTCCGGCGCTCCCTGCTCCGGCGCTCCCCAACACCCCGGATGGTAAGCAAGTTTTCTTAACAATTGTAAGAATTTTTAATATTTCTTTTCTAGTTGGCACCTACTCCCTTATCATTAGGAGGAAAGTTTTTTAAGCATTTCTAAGGATACGGAGGTTTACCCTTGGCCATTCCTCTTTTAAATTACGCCCCCAAGTCCCAAAACGTGCGGGTAGCTGGTTATGATGTCGGTGGAGACGAAAAACCGAGAGTTTACACGACGGAAAATGTCCTCTCCCCTACCGACCTGGACGATTTAATCGAAGCCGCTTACCGTCAGATTTTCTTCCATGCCTTCAAATGGGATCGGGAACCTTTCCTCGAATCCCAATTGCGTAATGGACAATTATCGGTGCGGGATTTCATTCGTGGTTTACTGTTATCGAAAACCTTCTATAACAGCTTCTACGAGAAAAACAGCAACTATCGCTTTGTCGAACAGGTAGTACAAAGAGTTCTCGGTCGCGATGTCTATAGCGAAAGAGAAAAAATTGCTTGGTCGATTGTCGTTGCCACCAAAGGGATTCAAGGTTTTGTCGATCAACTTCTCAACAGTGACGAGTATCTGCAAAGCTTTGGTTATGATACCGTTCCCTACCAACGTCGTCGCACCCTGGCCAGCCGCGACATCGGTGAACGTCCATTCAACATCACCTCGCCTCGCTACGATGGCTACTATCGTGGTATTTTGGGCTTCCCCCAAATCGTTTGGCAGAATGCTGTCCGTCGCTATGTTCCCCAAGAGCAAAAACCCAAAGCTGGCGATCCTTCCAGCTTCTTGGCTATGGCCCGGGGTCTCGGTAGTGCCAAAGGCAATCCTGTACCAAGAGTCTCCGCTATGAATATTAACATCGAGGCTTCTGTACCCCGTCGTTAATTTTTAGCTCAACTTGCCGGGGAGAGTCCCTAATTGGCAGAATGACCCCCGAACCATAATCAGGTTATTTTGTGAATTGGTGGCTCTCCCTATGGGGTTACTCCTGAGATAATCCCCCCACCGAGAACGATTTCCCCTTCATAAATCACGGCTGCTTGGCCCGGGGTGATGCTAAATTGTGGTTCATCGAAAACCAGCTTCACTTGCTCATTTTCTAGGGGAATAACATTGACGGGAACGGCCGGAGAACGATAACGGACCTGTACTTGCGCGCGGATAGGGGTGGTGGGTTCGGCAATAGAAACCCAGTTCATCCTTCCGACAAGACAAGCGGCACTAACGGCACTGGCGCGATTACCGACGATAACCCGATTCATGACGGGATCGAGTTTTACCACATAGAGGGGTTCGGCGGCGGCGATGCCGATGCCTTTGCGTTGTCCGATCGTATAATGATGGATACCGCTATGTTTACCCAAAACTTTGCCATCGAGATCGACGATATCGCCCTCACTAACAGCGATATACTTATCCAAGAACGATCGCATCGTTCCGTGAGCTTCAATCAAGCACAAATCCTGACTATCGGGTTTATCTGCTGTTTTTAAGCCGAATTCCTGGGCAATCCTGCGGGTTTCTGCCTTGGTTTGTTCTCCCAAGGGAAATAAAGTCCCACGCAGTACATCTTGAGTTAGATCATAGAGAAAATAGGATTGATCTTTATTTTTATCGACGGCGCGCAGCAGTTGATAACGGTTATTTTCCGGAGAAAAACGAATTCTAGCGTAGTGACCGGTGGCAATAGTATCCGCTTCTAAGGTTTCCCTAGCATAATGCAGCATCGGGCTAAATTTTACCGCTTTATTGCACTGAGAACAGGGCAGCGGTGTGATTCCCGCTTCGTAACCGGAAACCAGATAATCAATAATTTCTTTTTGGAAAAGCTCGCGACTATCGACAATATGATGGGAAACCCCCAACTGCTCACAAATAAAGGCCGCATCTACCATCCCCTCGGAGCAGCATTGACCTTTACCCTTCATTAACCACAGGGTCAAGCCAATAACATCATAACCTTGAGCGTGTAAGGCGGCAGCGGCAACAGAGCTATCTACTCCCCCCGATAGACCGACAACAACTTTTCCCATAAACCTTGTCATGATTTTTAACCAATATACTTTCTAGACTAGCATCTCCTCCTTTAAAATTTGGACATGGTGTACCCAAATTTTGTGTGAGGACAAACCAGCATGATGAGAACAAACCTACTGTTTTTCTCGGCCTTATTTTGGTTAAAAGTCGGGATAATCGCTCAAGCAACCGTGCTGCTAAAAGCAAACTTATCTTTTGCCCAGAATCTTTATCCCGGTCGTCGTTTGCCCCCACCGCCGGCGGTGAGACAACCAACTAAACGTTCAGACAGTCCCAGTGCTGTTAATTGTTCCCAATGTTCACCCTTAAATTTACCCCTCGTTAATTCTCCATCAGTTCGCCCCCCGGTGGCTGCCCCAGTTTCCGGTAATCAACCCCTGAGAGAATACGTTTTTCAAGCTCCCGCTACCGTGCGGCCCGCCGATGCTACGGTGATTAATAATCATCCTCGTCCAACTGTCAATCCACCGGCACCCAGACCTGAAAATCGCGCCAATAAACCCCCCGCACCACAGCAGCGGGTTATTGCTACTAATCAACTCTTTCGCGTTGAAGTTAAAAGTAATAGTGCAGCAGCGTTGGCGAAAATTAAAGAAATTGAACCCCTCGCATTTATCCGCGCGGGAGAAAATGTTATTCAAGTGGGGTTATTTCAGCAACAATACCAAGCAAAGGAAAGAGTACAAGAGTTGACTAAACAGGGTTTTAGCGCCCAGATTATTACCCTCAATAATTAGTAAAGTTAGGGTTGAAAATATTAATAATAATCCGGGTTCAGGTCTGGGAATTATCCCTAAGTCTCCTTAACCCTTGCCCTGCTGCGGGTTAATAAAACCGCTTGTAATACTAAATCCTGTTTAAAAGGTATAGGAGAGTGGGGAGACACAATATTAATTGAAATTGTCAAAAATTAATTTTGAGGGCAAGTTTTTAAGTAGCTAGACACAATTAATTACACATAAGTAGCTGGTTATATAGCGTTTCCCAATCTCATGAGGTACACCAAAATCTTAACTCCTGACTCCTGACTCCTGACTCCTCAAAACCTAAGACTCTGTACCTCACAACTATGG
>NZ_JASJFF010000896.1:0-3536 GCF_030065435.1 Microcystis sp. M53603_WE2 | reverse complement strand
GTAAATATCCTCAAGGGTGACAGGTTCACTCATGGACTGACATCGAAAACAAAACACCCCTAATCATTTTAGTGATTCGGTCGAGAAAACCGAGGAGAGCGAGAGAGCAAAAACGGGATAAATATTAAGAATTATGTAAAAAGCTTGACAAATAGGTAAAAGTGCAGGTAGCACAACCGAGGACTAAGCTAACTTGTGGATAGGATGCACAATCAGTATTCAGGTATTGATTCGGTAGGGCCGGCACTCCAATTAATAGCCTTAACCATAGAGAAAAGGTTATATAAATCTAACTAATCATTTACTTGAGTAATTGGTATTTTACAAATCGCTGAAAGCAAGTCACCATAGGAATTAAGCAAATGCAGTTCCGAATCAAATCCTGTGGGAGATAGAAATTATGGTTGCTTTAATCACCCCAAAACCCGCTAAAACCAGCCGTTTAACCACACAAATCCAAGAAATCGCCGAAAATACTTTTACCTTGCGCTGTTTGGATTGGGATCGCGATCGTTTTGATATCGAATTTAGTTTAGAAAACGGTACCACTTATAACTCTTTTGTTATTCAAGGGGAAAAAACCGCCCTAATTGACACATCTCACCGCAAATTCGATCGCCTTTATCTGGATGAATTAACTAAACTAATCAACATCAATCATCTTGATTATTTAATTATCAGTCACACCGAACCCGACCACAGTGGTTTAGTCAAAGAGGTTTTGGAATTAGTCCCAGAAGTTACCGTGGTGGGGGCAAAAGTTGCCATGCAATTCCTCGAAAACATGGTACACAGACCCTTTAAACAGTTAATAGTTAAAAGTGGTGATACTTTAGATTTAGGTAATGGTCATGTCTTAGAATTTGTTGCAGCCCCTAATCTTCATTGGCCCGATACTATCTTCACTTTTGATGCTAAAACTGCCACCCTTTTTACCTGTGATGCCTTCGGAATGCACTTTTGTGATGATCAAACCTACGATCAAGCAAAAGAGCTGCTAGAAGGCGATTTTCAAACCTATTATGACTGTCTGATGCGACCGAATGCTCGTTCAGTTTTAGGGGCAATTAAAAGAATCGAGAAATTTGAGATTAATCTCATTGCCACTGGTCACGGTCCCCTATTAAAACACCATATTTCTGATTGGGTGGGACGCTATCAAACTTGGAGTCAAGAACAAACTTCTGCCGATACTTTAGTGGCTATATTCTTTACCCAAGATTACGGACAAAGCGAACATTTAGCTACTATGATTAGTCAGGGTTTGACTAAAACTGATGTGGTGACAGAATTAGTCGATATGAATAATGCTGATCCCCACGAAGTCAGAGAATTAATCAATCAGTCTAAGGGAGTTGTCATCGGAATGCCTCCCCAATCTTCCCCGATTAACCAGACGATTTTAAGCACAATTCTTGCTTCAATTAATGGCAAACAAGCGGTAGGATTATTTGAGTCAGGAGGTGGGGAAGATGAACCAATTTTTCCCTTGAGAAATAAATTACAGGAAATCGGGGCGATCGAAGCTTTTCCTCCTCTTTTAGTTAAAGACAATTCCCATCAATCCCTCGATTTAATTGCCGATGAAGCAGGAACCGACCTCGGCCAATGGTTAAGCCGAGAAAAAACGATTAAACAAATTAAATCGATTAACAACGACTTAGAAAAAGCTTTAGGTCGTATTAGCACTGGATTATACCTAATTACTTCCCAAAAAACTGATTTATCTAGTGCTATGGTTGCCTCTTGGGTGACACAAGCAAGTTTAAATCCTTTGGGTGTGGCGATTGCAGTGGCCAAAGATCGGGCAATGGTATCCTTTTTACAGCCTAGCGATACCTTTGTTTTAAATGTTTTAGCTGAGGATAATTACCAGAAATTAATGAAACATTTCCTCAAGCGTTTCTCTCCCAGTGCCAATCGTTTTGAAGGCATTAAAACCTATACTGCCAATAATGGATCACCAATTTTAGCGGATGCCTTAGCTTACATAGAATGTGAAGTCACCAGTCGTTTAGATTGCGGCGATCATTGGGTAGTTTATTGTACCGTTAATACCGGACGAGTTGCCCGTTTAGATGTCTTAACTGCTGTCCATCATCGCAAAGTTGGCAACCATTATTAACAGTTATCAGTTATCAGTTATCAGTTATCAGTTCACCGATTACTGATTACTGGTTACTGCTCACTGAAAAATCCCCCCAACAGCTAACACCCAATTCTATCAATCTTAGGAGAAATAAAATGTACGAACCAATTAAAAACCCTTCCCCAATGATGGTGCGAGTAGTGCAAGTCTTAGAAATGATTCAAGATTTAATTGTCATTTCTCTCTGTATCGGTTTATTTAGCTTCATGGTGTTAGAAGTCAGAGAAATGTTTATGTCTCTGCTGCCACCGATTCAATTTCGGATTATTACCGCCGATATTTTATTCCTCTTAATTCTAGTAGAATTGTTCCGATTGTTAATTATTTATTTGCAAGAAAAACGAGTTTCTATCGGTGTTGCCGTGGAAGTTTCTATCGTCTCGGTTTTGCGAGAATTAATTGTTAGAGGAGTCCTAGAAACTAATTGGACACAAGTATTAGCTGCCTGTGCTTTTCTAATAGTTCTCGGTACATTAATGGTGTTAAGAGTTTGGCTTCCTCCCACCTTTGAAGGTATCGATCCTGAACAAAAAGTTTCTGAACGTTATCGTCAACATTTAGTTAAAGAATTAACTGAAATAAACAGCAAAATTTAGTCAGTTATCAGTTATCAGTTATCAGTTATCAGTTATCAGTTAGAAGGGGATAGGAAAATGGGGGAATAGGGTAATGGGGAGATAGAGTAATTTCAACTAAAACTCTAAAACCTCACTCCCCCCACACCCCACACCCCACACCCCACACCCTACTCCCCCGATGTCGGGGGGGGTTGGGGGGGGTCACACCCCACACCCAACAACCAACAACTAAATTAACAATTATGACCACTAATACTTTAATTCCCAATCCTGCTATCAATAATCGCCCCCGCGATGTTCAAAGCGCAGAAATTGCCGATCAAACTTGGGTTTTTCGCTCCCGTACTTGGGACAGATTAAAATTTGAAATAGAATATGGTCGTCAACGGGGAACCACCGCTAATTCCTATCTTATCTGTGGCGATAAAACTGCCTTAATCGATCCTCCTGGAGAATCCTTCACCGAAATTTATTTAGAAGAAATTCGTCAATATATCCCCTTACATCGTCTCGATTATCTGATTCTCAGTCACGTTAATCCCAACCGTATCGTCACTTTAAAGGCATTATTAGCCGAAACCCATCAAATCACCATCCTCTGTTCTAAAGCTGCCGTCAATACCCTGAAAAATGCCTTGCCTGATGCCCAAATTTTGGGCATACGAACCGATGAAATTCTTGATTTGGGGCAAGGTCATCAACTCAGTTTTATTAATGTCCCTACGCCGCACTGGCCTGATGGAATCTGCACTTTTGACCAAAAAACCCAAATTTTATACAGCGATAAATTCTTTAGTGTGCATCTGTGC
>NZ_JASJFF010001235.1:0-2218 GCF_030065435.1 Microcystis sp. M53603_WE2 | reverse complement strand
CTGGGGATGATACCAAATTAAGTAGCTGGTTATAATTAAATTAAAAATGGATTTTAGGTTCGATCCCCCCTGCCCCCCTTGATAAGGGGGGTGCCGATAGGCGGGGGGATCTGAAAGTTTTTAATACCTATCTACTTAGGTTACACTTCATCTTGAGGAGAAACGCTGTAACACTCCTCACTTAATGCTGCTCACTGAAAACCCAAATCTGATCACTGATTACTGATTACTGATCACTGATCACTGATTAGTCAAGGCTTAAGAAATAGGGAAAGTTTAGCTATCTTAGGGAAAGTAGGCGCTAAAAGGGGAGGAAGAACGCATCAGCTGAGACTGAATTTCTATGACTAAACGTACCTTCGGTGTTATCGGACTAGCTGTCATGGGAGAAAATCTCGCTCTCAATGTGGAGAGTCGGGGTTTTCCCATCGCTGTTTACAATCGCACCGCCAGCAAAACTCAAGAATTTATGGAAACTCGCGCCGTCGGCAAAGATGTCAAGGCGGCCTATAGTTTAGAAGAATTCGTCCAAATTTTAGAGCGTCCCCGCAAAATTCTGGTCATGGTAAAAGCTGGCCCGCCGGTGGATGCCGTGATTGAACAATTAAAACCCCTTCTCGAAGAAGGAGATATGATTATCGATGGCGGTAACTCCCTCTACGAGGACACGGAAAGACGCACCCGCGACCTAGAATCGACCACTAAACTGGGTTTTGTTGGGATGGGGGTCAGTGGTGGCGAAGAAGGCGCTCTGCACGGCCCTTCCCTGATGCCGGGGGGTACAGAGTTCGCCTATCGGGAATTAGAGCCGATTTTAACCAAAATTGCCGCCCAAGTCGATGATGGTCCCTGTGTCACCTACGTGGGACCCGGGGGTGCGGGCCATTATGTGAAAATGGTTCACAATGGCATCGAGTACGGCGATATGCAGTTAATTGCGGAAGCCTACGATGTGCTGAAAAATGGTCTAGGACTAAGCAATCAGCAGTTACAGGAAACTTTCACCGAGTGGAATCGCACCGATGAGCTTAATTCTTATTTAATTGAAATTACCGCCGATATCTTTAAGTATGTTGACCCGGAAACCGGTCATCATCTGGTAGATTTAATCTTGGATTCGGCGGGACAAAAGGGAACCGGACGCTGGACCGTGTTAAGTTCCTTGGAGTTGGGGGTGTCAATTCCGACTATTTATGCTGCGGTTAATGCTCGCGTGATGTCCGCTTATAAGGATGAACGGGTGGCAGCCGCAAAAGAGTTACCCGGACCTGGGGAAACCTATCCGGGGGATGCGGCACTATTTGTGGATAAGGTGCGTGATGCTCTTTACTGCTCGAAAATGTGTTCCTATGCCCAGGGTATGGCTTTAATCGCTAAGGCTTCTCAGGAATTTAACTATAATATCAGTCTGCCGGAATCGGCCCGCATCTGGAAGGGCGGCTGTATTATTCGGGCCGGTTTCTTGGATAAAATTCGCAAGGCTTTTGCGGAAAATCCGGGCCTGCCGAATTTGTTGTTAGCGCCGGAATTTAAGCAAAGTATCCTCGATCGCCAAGAAGCTTGGCGTGAAGTGTTAGTCTTGGCTAATAAGTTGGGAATTCCCGTCCCGGCTTTTAGTTCTTCTTTGGACTATTTTGATAGTTATCGTCGGGCCAATTTACCGCAAAATCTCACCCAAGCACAACGGGATTATTTTGGCGCTCATACCTATGAACGTACCGATAAACCCAGAGGTGAGTTTTTCCATACGGAATGGATGGCTGAATCGTAAAGCTATCTAATATTTTCTCCCCTTTTTGTTTCCAGTAAAAAGGGGGGATTTTTTGGCGATATTTTTCTGATTAAGAGTTAACTATCGGTCAAGAAATTGGTAGTGATAGCAAATCAGGTTTTAATAGGATAATCGCTTTAAAAGTCAGACAGAGGAATAATTCCACAGGCTTGAATTTTGCTGAAAACGAGGTGAAGTTGCCATAATAACCAATGACCAACTCTCCAGAAAGCCACGGAGTTTTGATGGTCAGCCACCTCGGCAGATGGATAACAAAGATTTTCCTCAAAAATCAACCAATGAACCGGTAAATGACCGAGGGGAGAATTCGGCTCTAATTCAAAGTTTAGTTGCTCATAATTGAGCCATTGACCTTCCTTCCGCCAACCTAGGCGATCGCCAAGTTTCTTTTGGGTTTCATAATCCACTAAACCACCGAGACTAGAG
>NZ_JASJFF010001033.1:0-1833 GCF_030065435.1 Microcystis sp. M53603_WE2 | reverse complement strand
TCGAAAACGGCTTTACGATATTTGGCTGGGAACACTAAATGATATAGCAAAACACTTACATTATGGCTCTTATGGATGTATTCACTCATTTTTCTATTGTACGCCGCGAGCGGCGGGGAATTAGACCCGAAGAGATTAAAGGATGCACATCATACCAACTTTTCAACTCTGCATCTGCATCAAAATAAGCATATTGTAAAATACAACGATTGAATAATAATTTACGATGAGCTTCATCATTTTGAATTTCGTTGGTACGATATACCTTAGCCAGAATTTTCCACTGCTCGTGTTCTACTGTTCTCTGATAAACATCTCTAGCTTGAGTTATTGCTCTTTGAGCAGCTTTTGCGGTAATAGGTAAAGCATCCACATGATCTAAAGCGGTTTGCATTAATAAAATTAGGTTTCGTACATGACCTTCAGTCATTAAACATAATCGCTCCAGAACTTCTTGACTTTCAAAAATATCTGTTTCTAGCTTTTTCGTCGGTAAAAATTGCTGCGTTCTTTTCTCAATAATAGCCTTAATTTTTGCCATACCATCAGGATTAATAGTACGATCAAGATTGCGGATCATAATCATCGGTAAAACCATCGGGTCATTATCATAAATATCCCGTAGATCATTGGCCCGATTAGAATAGGCCATTGAAATAGGTATAGTATAAATCAAATGACAATTTAACCCCTTTAATTGATTAGCTCGATCTAAAAAAATCTCATCATGATTAGTTTTATGATCTCGCCGATATATCGGTACAATGCGATCTAAGTTATCAACAATTACCACTAATTTTGTTGAATCATCTAAGACAGTTTTGCTATTATCAATAAACTCATTTAGTGCTGTTAACAGCGTAACAGTATGAGGATTGATTTTATTTCTTATTTCTTGTCTTTGACTGGGAATTGCCCGAATCGCCGCAGACAATTTACCAAAATATTTAATCAAGTCTCCCGTTTCTAATTTGACATCTTCCACTTTAATCTCTGTTAAAGCTAAATCAATTAAATCCTGCCAACGAGATTTTATCCAGTTTTTTAAGGGGGTTGAATTAGCCTGTTTTAGTTGTTCTAATAAATGGCGCGTACAGGCAATGAGAATATCTGTATATTGAGCATCTTCTGGATCGATATCGTCTTCATCTGCCGCAAAATAAACAACAAAACAATTTTTTTGCTCTAGATATTTTTTCAGCCGCAATAATTCCGTGGATTTCCCCCCTCCTCGATGTCCTGTGTAGAGTTGATGGGTGTAGTCTGTTGGCAGCGAACGAATAATTTTTCTGCCTAAATCTTGACAGACATCGGCATCCGCTCTCACTGCTTTTAGATTCACATAAAAGGGACTATCGGCAGGTAAAGGAACTGGTTTAAAGGCATTAGCAAGATTAGCGATTAATTGTTCAGACATAGGCGACTATAGCTTGATTGATGTCATTATTATAACAATACTTATTGACAAGATGTTATACCAAATCCGTTTTTAATATTACGACTAACTCTCGATCGAACTTCAAAAACCCAGTTATGGATTTTCCCCCACTTCCCTAGCGCTCTTCTGGAACTCTAGGCAGAAGAGAAATAGGAATTGCGTGGAAAAACCTTCTCTAAAAGAGAATTTATTAATTTATTAAGCAGGGAAAATAACCGACAGAACAAGCGAATTATTTGAGGACTAAAAACTGAACTTCCCCCATACATATATACCATAATAGCCGAAAACCCTTATCCATCAATGGATGCACCCCCTTAACTTATCTTAATGTACCCATGTAATTTGTAACATTTCTTAATGGAAAAGAATTCTCTCCATTTGCTAAAATGATA
>NZ_JASJFF010000157.1:0-4523 GCF_030065435.1 Microcystis sp. M53603_WE2 | reverse complement strand
CGTGTTGGTGTGGGGTAAAATCGAAACGAATAGGCTTTTTCCATGTCTCACATTTTAGCATATATTTCGTAAACGATGCTCATATTTAACAGTAAAGCCGTCGTAGAACGACGGGGTTTCAGACCCAAAATTTTCGATGAATTGACTAATTTAGGGCTTTTAAGCGGTAAAAATGGCCCACAGGACCGGTTCCTTGACCGATAGGGAGGGAATGATCGAGGGCGTTAGTAACGTAATCCTTGGCTTTTTTCACCGCTATTTTCAGGTCATCCCCCAAAGCGAGGTTAGCAGCGATCGCTGCCGATAGGGTACAACCAGTCCCGTGAGTGTTATTGGTTTCGACGCTTCTGGTCTTAAAAGTTTCCCATTCCTCCCCATCAAAGTAGATATCAACCCCACGCAGCCGGCCTTTCATGCCGCCACCTTTCACTAATACTGGTGTGGCCGACTTCTGGAAAATAATTTCGGCGGCCGCTTTCATCGCCTCAAAATTATTGATCTCGATGCCACTTAAAAGCTGCGCCTCGTAACGATTAGGGGTAATAATCGAAGCCAGAGGAATTAAACTATCAAAAAGACTATCTACAGCCCGATCATCAATTAATTTGGCTCCTACCCGCGAAACCATAACCGGATCGACCACTAAACTGGTTAAACGCCAGCGCTCGATCGCCTCGGCCACTGCTTCGATAATCTCGCTGCTAAACAGCATTCCCGTCTTAACCGCTGACACAGACAGATCCCTGACCACGGCATCGATTTGGGCTGTCACCATTTCTGGACTTAGGGACTCGATGCGCTCGACCCCTAGGGTATTTTGGGCGGTAACGCAGGTAAGGGCGCTGGTGCCGTGAACTCGGTGGAAGGCGAAGGTTTTCAAATCAGCTTGAATTCCCGCGCCGCCACCACTATCGGAACCGGCGATGGTGAGGGCAATGGCAGTCATAGGAGGTTAGCGATCAAAAGGACGACGACGTTGCAAGAATTCGGGGATATCTAATCCCGCCGGTTTTGGTGGTTCGGGAGTCGGGGCCGGACTGGGTGCGGGGGCATTGATCACCACCTTGCTACCGGTGGGACGAGAGGGGGAATCGCCGGAAAAACCGGTGGCAATGACGGTAATTCTGACTTCTCCCTGCATTTTCTCGTCAATTACTGCCCCGAAGATGATATTAGCGTTGGGATCAACCACTTCATAGATAATTTCGGCGGCGGCATTGACTTCGTGTAGGGTTAGATCTTGACCGCCGGTGATGTTAAAGACTACGCCTTTCGCACCTTCGATCGAGGATTCCAGTAACGGCGAGGAAATAGCAGCGATCGCTCCTTCCTTAGCCCGAGATTTTCCGGAACCGATGCCGATGCCCATTAGGGCCGAACCCGCATCGGCCATCACTGCCCGCACATCGGCGAAATCCACATTCACCAGACCGGGGATAGTGATAATATCCGAGATCCCCTGTACCCCTTGGCGCAGCACATCATCAGCGACCCGAAAAGCCTCCTGTAGGGGAGTGTCGGCGGGTATCACCTGTAATAACTGGTTATTGGGGATAATAATCAGGGTATCGACCCGACTTTGTAAACCCCCCACCCCCTCATCGGCCTGATTAGTGCGACGACGACCCTCGAAGGTAAAGGGACGAGTCACAACTCCCACGGTCAAACAGCCGATTTCTTTGGCAATTTCGGCCACAATTGGAGCGGCCCCCGTTCCCGTGCCGCCGCCCATGCCGGCGGTAATAAAGACTAGATCGGTTCCTTCCAATGCTTGGGCTATTTCATCCCGAGATTCTTCCGCCGCTTTCTGTCCGATCGCCGGATTGCCCCCCGCCCCTAGGCCGCGGGTTAATTTTGTCCCGATTTGTAACCTCTGGGGGGCGGAGGAGTGGGCCAGGGCTTGGGCGTCGGTGTTAATTGCCCAAAATTCGATTCCAGTCACGCCACTGGCGATCATGCGGTTAACGGCGTTACAGCCCCCACCGCCGACCCCGATCACCTTGATCTTGGCGACATTACTTGGCACGATGCGATTACTACGACTTTCTTCTCGGGGTGTCATCTGTGATTCATGGGGGCGAGTAAATAATACTCCAGCATTATTCTGAGAGTAATGATTATCTTCGCTCATGGCTGAACTGGCATAATCGTTACTGTTCAGATTGGGATAGGTGGGAACGATTTCATTAATCGATGTCATTGGAATTGGAACACTCTTAGTACAAGATTCTGTTATTGGTTTGATGAATCAGAGATGCAATGTTAACACTATCACTAATATTATGTCGGTTCCAGTATCTACATTATCAGTTTCTGGTTCAGAAAATCATAATTTGGGGTTTTTGGCAATACATAAAGGGAATAATTGCGGTTATTTGCTGATCAATTCCAGTTAATCCCTACCAGTTGCCGTTACTTTGGCAACCATAGGGGCTGGCTGCGGTTTTAATTGTACAGTGGGAGCATCGGGATTGCTCAGATCAATGTAGATAATTCGCGCTAGAGGTATCTTGGATGACAATGACCGCGATTGTACGAGAGCGGTTAATTTTTCGGGCAATCTATCTTTATAAAAACCTAAATAGACCTGTCCCAGTTCGGTTTTTAGTACAAGATTACTAGGATTGCGCCAATCGATGGCGGTAACTTTAATTGATAAGTTATCAATTAAGGGATAAATTTTTTGCCACTGTTGTTGATATTGTCGGTCGTAACCAAGCACTTCTAGGCTAGGTAATTGGTTTTTGGGCAGAGTTCGACCATAATAGCTTTGAGGAATTATCGTTCCGGTGGCATCTAAAAAGCCTTGCTGTTGATGGGAACGCCAACGGGCAACAGGTTTTCTTTCTTGAATAGAAACAATCACTTTCGGGGGTAATAATTGCCGCTCGATCTTAACGTCGGCAATAGCGGGAATAGCCGCTAATTTTTCTCGTAATTGATGGGTGGGTAATTCCCAGAGAGACAGAGGATAGCTTAATTTTAGCCAAGCACGAATCGACTCGGGCGACATTAATTCCGTGCCTGCGATTTCCACCTGTCCGGCCTTGGTAATTGTCCAATAGGGTGAAGTCATCCCCCAAGCTAATCCCGTCGCTAAACCACTAACCACCAGAAAGCGACCCAAGGCTTGCCACACCTTCGATCGCCTTTGGTGGCGCAGGTTTTGTCGTTTTTGTTCTAGGGAGAGGGAAGAAAGGATTTGATCACTCATAGGGAAAATCTAGGACAGTTTTGCTGTTATCTTAGGTCGCGAGGTGGGCTGCTGGCAACTCGATCGCTACTCAAATAACCAGTTTGACAAAGAAAGAGATAATAAATGTTATAACAGTAGTAGTCTACAGGCGTTCTTTTGTCTGTCTCCAGTAAACCTAAACGCTCCTTTTTGCCAAGATATTTCGACGGTCAGCCAGAAAGAGCGTTCTGGCAAGAACAGCCTAATTTATCCGAAAATTACCTATGGTTATCAACAAACGCGGACTTGTTCTCGGTGCTACAGCAGTGGTCCTGTCTACCGTCGCCGTCACGGGGGCGGGATTCCGTCTCTCCCAAAGTCAAGCTTTTTTTCAGGAAAGTCCCAAGGAAACCGTTGATGAGGTTTGGCAGATCATCAACCGCACTTATTTAGATGGCACTTTTAATCAATCGGACTGGAACGCCATCCGCAATCAGTATTTAAATCGTTCCTACAAAAATCAAGAGGAAGCATACACCGCTATCCGCGAGATGTTGAAAACTCTCAATGATCCCTATACCCGTTTTATGGATCCCAAAGAGTTTAACAATATGAAGATCGATACATCGGGAGAATTGACCGGGGTAGGGATTCAACTGACCAAAGATGAGAAAACTAAGCAGTTAGTCGTGGTTTCACCCATTGAAGATACTCCCGCTTCTAAAGCTGGTGTGCTGCCCAAAGATGTGATTATCGCTATCGATGGTAAATCTACCGAAGGCATGGAACTGGAGCAAGCGGTGAGCATGATCCGCGGCAAAGTGGGGACAAGCGTTAAGATCACGATTCAACGGGGTGAGGAGAAAAAAGAATTGACTCTTACCCGGGCCAAAATTGAAATTCACCCAGTGCGGGCCCGCACGGAAAACACCCCGATCGGTAAAATTGGTTATATCCGTCTCAATCAATTTAGCGCCCAAGCTAGTGGCGATATGAGTCAAGCGATTCGCGAATTGGAATCTGAAGAGGTGAAGGGTTATATTCTCGATCTGCGTTCTAACCCCGGCGGTTTACTTTACGCCAGCATCGAAATCGCTCGGATGTGGATACCTGATGGTTTAATTGTCTCTACGGTCGATCGCAAAGGGGTGACGGAACGTCAACGGGCTAACAATCAAGCTTTGACTAATAAACCTCTGGTTGTCCTCGTCGATGGTGGTTCCGCCAGTGCCAGTGAAATTCTCTCCGGAGCTTTACAGGATCATGATCGGGCGGTTATTGTCGGTACGAAAACCTTTGGTAAGGGATTAGTGCAATCGGTACGCAGTCTCAGTGACGGTTCCGGATT
>NZ_JASJFF010000012.1:0-5617 GCF_030065435.1 Microcystis sp. M53603_WE2 | reverse complement strand
TGAATGATGAACTATGACTAGGGAGCTAGTTAAGAGTGGATTAGAGATGAAGATTGATTGAATGAACCAATCATAGTTAAGACCGTTGGAAAAGAGGGTCTGTAGGCGCACGGATTTTCCATTATGAATATAGTATCCTGTCAAGCTGCCTTTGTCAAGAGAAATTTTGACAACATCCAAAAAAACGTAATTGTAGGGGTAATTCATGAATTACCCCTACACCTATTACCCAGTCCAGTAGGGTGCGTTAGACGGCCAAAATTTCCGCTTTAACTTCAAGCTAACAATCCGTCGTAACGCACCACCATCGACTGTGGTTGAATTGATAACTGATTACTGCTCACTTATAACTGATTACTGATAACTGATAACTGATAATAACCCTTGAGCGCCAAAACGGACAACATCGGTACAAAATAACCCCGTTTCCTCCCGCACAGTTTCTATAGCTTTAACTGCCGCCTCCGGACTAAGATGAAAAGTATTTAAACTAATCCCCTTTACCTTCACCTCCCCGAAACTTCCCCCGGCGCTGGCAGTCATTTCGTAGAGTTTAATCACTTCCGTTAGGGGAGGGATGAGAATATCTGGTAAATCCTTGATATGAATTTGTCCAGCGCGATGGACGAGAATTAACCCCGTTGGTTGACTGCCACGCATTAAGGGCAAGGTAGCAGTGGATCCAGGGTGTAAAAGAGAGCCTTGACCCTCAATAAACAAAATATCGTTATTTTCTGCCGATTCTAACACCAAAGCCTCGATCGCACCAGCAGCATAATCGACGCGCACTGCATCCAAGGGTACACCTTTCCCCGCGATCATAATTCCCCCCTGTCCAGTGGCTAAAAATTGCGATTTTAGCCCTTTTTCTGAGGCTGCTCGATGTAATTCGATGCTAGTGGACATTTTGCCCACACTCATATCCGTCCCTACCGTTAGAATACGCTGACAGGTTAAATTTTTCGCCCGCGCTTGCCCAATTTTTAAGTCTTGGGGTTCCAGACGGATATCCCAAATCCATTGATCCGGTTTAAGCTGAGAAAAAAGGGGTTTTAGGGGTGTATGGAGTCCATTAACGAGGGATAACCCTGCCCTTACCCCCTCTTTGATTTCTTCTAGCCAATGGGGTGGTAAAATGCCTCCTGAGGGTGCGATGCCAATTAACAGGGTATCGGGATGATAGGTTAGAGCTTCCCTAACAGTAGCAACAATCGGCAAGGGGCGATCGATTCCAGCCACTTCTTTTAAGGCGCTGCCGGCGCTTTCTGCGTCAATAATCGCCACTACCTGCGCTTTTCCGTAACGCAGATAACTTAATCCGGTTTTGCCGCGAGTTCCTTTGATTCCTTCGTGGAGAAGAATCGCTACTTTCTTGTCAGGAGTCAAATAATTAGTCATCTTCTGTCCGTAAACTAACACCCAAACCGGGTGAATTATTTGGTTGTAAACGTCCCCTTTCCAAGCTTAAACCCGTAAAGGGATCATCGCGTAAATTTAAATGACTATCTAGGTCAAGATAGTTGACAAGCGGGCCAAGATGTGCTAGGGCAGTATTGGCTAAACTGCTATCAGAGTAACATCCGAACATAATTTGCAGTCGGCAAGCTTGGGCAATATGAATCATTCTTTGCACTTCGGCTAATCCACCAGCTTTCATTAGTTTAATATTAATGCCGTGGACTCGATCGGCCAGTTTCGGGATATCTTGACTGGAAAAACAGCTTTCATCGACGAAGATAGGTAGGGGCGATTTTTGGTATAAATCGATTAAATCTCGTTCTTGTCCCGCAGATAGGGGTTGTTCCACATAAATAACGCCTTTTTCCTCTAACCATTGGCACATTTTCACCGCATCGCTCAATTTCCAACCACCATTAGCATCGACAGTTAGGGGCAAATGGGGGACAATTGCTTTAATAGCCAGAATTATAGCTCGATCGGCTTCTGTACCGTCCGGTGAGCCTAATTTGACTTTTAATAAGCTAAAATCGCCGATTTCTAGCCAATCTAACACCCTCTTACCCACATTTTCTGGAGAATTTAAACCGATAGTAACAGAAACCGGCGGAATTAAAGAGCGATCGAGTCCAAAAATTTGCCAGAGAGGTAAATTAGCTTTTTTGCCTAACCAGTCGTGCAGCGCCGTGTCAATAGCGGCACGAGTAGCCGAAGATATCTGATTTTGCCATAAAATTTTCTCAATTTCTTGGCGTTGACAGGGGTGAAAAGATTGTAAAAGAGGAGCGATCGAGTTTAATTCTTGCAGGATTTTATCGGGTTTTTTCTCCTCACTGGTAATATCAAAAGGGGATGCCTCTCCCCACCCTTCGATATTTTCCTCGCTAATTTGCAGCCAAATATTAGTATTTTTACTGGTAGTGCCGCGACTAATCCTTAAAGGTACTCGTTTATGAATAGTAAAAGTTTGCCAGTTTAGCAGCATAATTCACCTCGGGATGATCGGGGAATAGGAACAGAAAAATTATCTACACTTACCCAAATCCTTACTTCTGTCCACTCTCCCCGCAATCATACAACTTCCGGCGGTGTTTTTCGTCAAAGACAAAATATGATAGGCTAACCGAAGGTGTAGGCAAGACGGCTGCGGGTTAGGAAATGGGATGAAATAGGAGTGAGTTAACCAAAATCAATGATTAAGAAAAAGATTTCTTACTGGGTAAATGGAGGTATTGCCCTCATTGATCGCTATCTGATCAGCCAACTACTACCCCCATTTTTATTTAGTGTTGGTTTATTTGCCTCTTTGGGAGTAGCGATCGGCAATCTTTCCGATTTAGCTAATCAGGTAGTTGATGCGAATCTACCCCTCGCTTCGGCCCTAGAAATTCTCCTGTTAAAAGTGCCAGAATTTGTCACTTATTCCCTACCAGTTTCTCTTTTGCTGGCCACTTTAATCACCTACGGTCGTTTAAGTAGTGATAGCGAAACCGTTGCCCTGCAAAGCTGTGGAGTCACTCTTTACCGTCTTTTTATACCCACTTTTTGCCTGAGTTTAATAGTGACAGTGGTGACATTTTTATTAAATGAATATGTGGTTCCCAATGCTAATTATCGAGCCACAGAAATTTTAGTTCAGAAAATTAATAAAGAGGCAAGTTTTTGGAAAAATAAAGATTTTTATTATCCCGATTATGAAATAAAAACCCTAGAAAATGGTACGATTAATCGCAATTTAAGAAGTTTATTTTATGCCGAACAATTTGACGGTGAAAAAATGAAAACTGTCACCGTTATCCGTTGGCAAAAAGAAGAATTAAATCAAATTATTATCGCCGATTCGGCCCGTTGGAATGCCGTCGATAACGTCTGGGACTTTTTTAACGGCATTATCTATGAATTAACCCCCCCTAACGCCTCCTATAGCCAAGTTATCCCCTTTAAAGCCGAAAAAATCGCTTTATCTCGCTCCGCTTTCGATTTTGCTCGTCAAAGCCGCGATCCCTACGAGATGAACATACCACAGGCGATCGAATATGTGCAACTGCTCAAACTCAGTGGCGATGAGAAAAGAGTCAGGTTTTTTCAAGTGCGAATCCAGCAAAAAATCGCCTTTCCCTTTGTCTGTATCGTCTTTGCTACCATTGGCTGTGCCTTGGGTTCTCTACCGCAAAGAATTAGTCGGGGAACCAGTTTCGGTCTCAGTGTCGCCATTGTTTTCCTCTATTATCTTTTAAACTTCTTAGTGGGCAGCTTGGGACTAACCGCCACCCTCTCCCCCTTCCTAGCTGCCTGGCTGCCTAACTTTTTCGGTTTTGGGTTAGGTCTGTGGTTATTATGGCGACTTAACGGTTAGACTTTTTTGAAAATTTTCGTCAAGATAGGAGACGTAGAGTTATAGCAGGCCCCTTAGTCTATGTTTCCCTTCTTCTTTAACACTTGTGGCAGCACTTCCCGTCAAGAATGTCAAGAGCGTAAATTAACATTCCTCAAATGGATGCGCGACGACCTCGAAACCCGTCTAGCGGGATTAAATGCCGCTATCGAAACTATCGAGCGTCAAATCAGTCGGGAAGGTCAATAAACCCTGAAAATAGGCGAGTTTTCCCCTCGCCTTCTCCCCACAATTAGCTAAGAGAGATAACTTGACAGTTGTATTCGCCAAGAGGGATAATAGGAGTTTGTGTGAACTTTAGCTAGACTAAAATACCTTGGCTAACGTTATTGTAATCGGCGCTCAGTGGGGCGACGAAGGAAAAGGAAAAATCACGGATCTGCTGAGTCGATCGGCGGATGTGGTGGTGCGTTCTCAAGGTGGCGTAAATGCGGGTCATACCGTCGTCGTCGAGGGTCAAACGTTCAAACTCCATCTAATTCCCTCTGGGATTCTCTACCCGGATACGGAATGTATAATCGGCTCAGGAACAGTCATAGATCCCTCGGTGTTACTCAAAGAGATGGCGCAATTACACGCCCTCAATGTTACCACCGACAATCTCTATATCTCGCAAACGGCTCATGTCACTATGCCCTATCATCGGCTGCTCGATCAAGCATCCGAGGAAAAACGGGGTAAATATAAAATCGGCACCACGGGACGGGGTATCGGCCCCACCTATGCCGACAAATCCGAGCGCATCGGTATTCGAGTCATCGACTTGATCAATACCGAGAATCTGCGGCAAAAACTAGAATGGACGATCAATTATAAAAACGTCATTTTAGAAAAGTTATATAACTTACCGCCTTTAGATGCGAAGACGGTGATCGAGGAATATCTAGAATATGCCGAGAAACTGCGTCCCCATGTGGTCGATAGTTCCCTAAAAATCTACGAAGCAATCCGCAAGCGTAAGAATATTCTTTTTGAAGGGGCCCAAGGCACCCTACTCGACCTCGATCACGGAACCTATCCCTACGTTACCTCCTCCAATCCGATCGCTGGGGGTGCTTGTGTGGGTTCTGGCATTGGTCCAACGGTAATCGATCGAGTGATCGGTGTGGCCAAAGCTTACACCACTAGGGTAGGTGAAGGTCCATTTCCCACGGAATTAGAGGGGGAGATCGAGCAGTTATTATGCGATCGTGGGGCGGAATTCGGGACTACCACCGGCCGTCGTCGTCGCTGCGGTTGGTTTGATGCGGTGATCGGTCGTTACGCGGTGCGAATCAATGGTTTAGACTGTCTAGCGATCACCAAATTAGATGTTCTCGATACCCTAGAGGAAATCAAAGTCTGTGTTGCCTACCAATTGGACGGCAAAACCTGTCGCCATTTGCCCAGCAGTGCGATGGAATTCGCCCGTTGTCAACCGATTTACCGAACGATGCCGGGGTGGCAACAACCCACCAGCGATTGTCGCAGTCTGGAAGACCTGCCCAAACAGGCCCTCGATTATCTAAAATTCCTGGGGGCGATCATGGAAGTACCGATCGCTATTATCTCCCTAGGAGCTAGTCGCGACCAAACCATCATCGTTGAAGACCCCATTCATGGGCCAAAACGCGCTCTTTTGGACGAAAATGGCTCGCCTTGGGATAATTACGAATTTTAAATCATTGCCAAAGAGGATTAGTCAACTATGCAAGTTAGCGTTGAATGTCAAAAAAGACCCGAAAATATTAACCCCAGGGCCCTACGTCGTCAGGGTTTGATCCC
>NZ_JASJFF010000265.1:0-7433 GCF_030065435.1 Microcystis sp. M53603_WE2 | reverse complement strand
TCTACGGAGGAAAATCGATAGAAATTGGCTAATTCCCTGGGAAAGTCGATTAACTCAAACAGAAGATCGGGAAAGGTTTGAAAAAGTCGGTAGAAAATCGTGTCGGTTTTCATGAGTTCAATCTATTCCGCTGGTGCGTCACGGGGTTCTGGAGGAGTATTTTTGACTTCTTTGGGGTTAATTGCCTTCGGACTGCCAATAAAGAGCGATTTTAGCCAATTCCATCGCTTTTTTAGTAAGGATAGCATCGAAGAAAAGCGGAAAGGAAGATAAGGAAATTATATCTCTACTGGCGAAAGTCGTCCCTCTACCGGTTCAAATTCGTCCTCTAATAGCCAATTTTCCGTTTCCTCGTAACTCGCACCGGTAAATACCACCTGATAACCCTCAGAGGGAGCGTACACGCGATAGTTTCCTGAAGATTAAGCCAGTAAAAGCAAGATATAGGGAGGAGAGCATCGGATCGATCCAAACCTCGGCAAAATTCCAATTATTATCAGCTAAGTTGGCTGCAGGGGATAACGTCCTAGGGGTTTTCTGCATCGATCTAATTTTTTCTAGAATGGGGAGAAAAGTAATTGCCATCGCTCCATGATTCAGAGTATCTCGTCCTCTTGGTTGTCTGAGTATTCCTCGGCAGTTGCCGCAGGAATTTGCGCTATTTTAGTCTTTTTTGGTTGGTTATGCCTACACTTTAATCTGATCGGCCCGGCTTTTATCCTACTAGCGATCGCATATCTGGTGGGAGGATACGAGAGTACCCAAGCAGGATTGACGACTTTATGGGAGGAAAAAGAACTAGATGTGGACCTCTTAATGATTGTAGCGGCCTTGGGGGCGGCGATTTTGGGACTCTGGGACAGTAATTACTATCTCATCATCGATGGAGCCGTTTTAATCCTGATTTTCGCTATTAGTGGTGCATTAGAACAGATTGCCATGGCGAAAACCGATCGCAATATTCGTTCTCTCATGGCCATGACCCCCGATACTGCTAGATTAATCACGGGAGACAGGGAAAAAGAGGTTCCTATCAAGCAATTACGGATCGGTGATACAGTTTTGGTCAAACCGGGTGAATTAATCCCCATTGACGGCATTATTATGGAGGGAAACAGTCCCATTAATCAAGCGCCAATTACCGGAGAATCGCTTCCCGTGGATAAAACCATCGGGGAAGAAGTCTTTGCGGGAACTCTCAACGGTGCAGGAGTGCTACGTTTAAAGGTGGAAACTCCCCCCGAAAGTCGCTTAATTGAGAGGGTGATTCGTTTGGTAGAAAAAGCGCAAAATGAATCCCCTCCCTCCCAACAGTTTATCGAAGGTTTCGAGCGGGGTTATGCGAAAATTATCGTGATTTTGGGCTTAATTTTCGGGATTTTACCGCCTTTTTTCTGGGGTTGGACCTGGGAAACCACTATCTATCGGGCCTTAATTTTTCTCGTGGTGGCTTCTCCCTGTGCTTTAATGGCCTCAATTATGCCAGCTTTGTTATCGGGTATCGCTAACGGGGCAAAACAGGGGATTTTATTCAAAAATGGCGCAAGATTGGAGATGATCGGCCGCATACGAGCGATCGCTTTTGATAAAACCGGCACTCTCACCCTTGGTAAGTTGCAAGTGGTGGAAATTATCCCTATCCATGCAGTCAGCGAAAATGAGGTGTTAGCGGTGGCTGCATCCCTAGAATCCTGTTCCGAACATCCCATCGGATCCGCTATTACCGCCACAGCCAGGGAACGTGGTATAAATTTCTTCAGTGCTAATCAGGTGCAAGCGGTATCGGGACGGGGTATCACGGGAAAAATTGCCGATAAGTCGGTATCTGTGGGCAATTTTGCCTATATTCGTGACCATATTTCCGATCTTGACCAGAATATCCTAGCTATGCGCGAACGTTTACAAAAAGAAGGCAGAACCCTAGTTTGGGTAGTACAAGAGAATCAGATAATCGGGGCGATCGCTGTGTCCGATACCCTGCGGGAATCGGCAGTTAATCTGGTGAAGCAGCTAAAAAAGATCGGTATCGAACATATCGTTTTAATTACGGGTGATAATCAACAAAGTGCCGATAAAGTTGCTGAAAAACTCGGCATTGAGGAGGTTTACGCTGATTTACTCCCCGAAGATAAGTTAACCGTTATCCAAAATCTGCAAGAAAAATATCACACTGTCGCTATGGTGGGGGATGGCATTAATGACGCGCCCGCTTTAGCTATGGCTAATGTGGGGATTGCCATGGGAAAAGCGGGTAGTGATGTCGCTTTGGAAACGGCCGATATTATCCTTATGTCCGATAATTTAGCCAAAATTCCCAGCGCGATTAACCTCGGTCGTCGTGCCAATCGCATCGTTAAACAGAATATCACTTTCGCCCTCGCGTTTATCGGCATATTGCTAATAGCCAATTTTGCCGGTGATATAACTTTACCTCTTGGTGTCATCGGTCATGAAGGATCGACGGTATTAGTGACTCTAAGCGGTTTAAGATTGTTCAAATAGGGATAAAAATACAGAGAACTATGGGCGAAATCCAGGCAATCCGAGGCACAAAAGATATTTTACCGGCGGAGGTCGGTTACTGGCAGTGGTTAGAGGAAACTGCCAGCAGAATTTTAGGGACTGCGCTGTATCAAGAGATACGAACTCCCATTTTTGAACAGACGCAACTTTTTGAACGGGGTATCGGGGAAGCGACGGACGTGGTAGGTAAAGAAATGTACACTTTCCTCGATCGCGGTCAACGTTCCCTGACTTTGCGACCGGAGGGAACGGCTGGGGTCGTTCGCGCCTATATTGAACACAAATTACAGGCCGCCGGAGGAGTACAAAGACTCTGGTATAAGGGGCCGATGTTTCGTTATGAACGTCCGCAAGCGGGTAGGCAGCGACAGTTTCATCAAATCGGGGTCGAATTGTTGGGAAGTGATGACCCTAGGGCGGATGTGGAAGTAATTACCCTTGCCAGCGAGATATTAAAAGCTGTGGGGCTAGAAAACCTAAAATTAGACCTTAATTCCCTGGGAAATGCCCAAGATAGGCAAAATTATCGTCAGGCTTTGCTAGATTATTTGACTCCCTACAAAGCTGATTTAGACGCGGATTCTCAACAGAGATTAGAAAAAAATCCCCTGCGAATTTTGGATAGTAAGGACGAGAAAACCAAGATTATCTGTAAGAATGCCCCCAGTATTCTTGAACATCTCGGCAGTGATTCTCAAAAGCATTTTGAACGGGTGCAATCTTTACTAACTGATTTGGGAGTTATCTATAATCTTAATCCCTGTTTAGTGCGAGGATTGGACTATTACACCCATACGGCCTTTGAAATTCAGTCCGATGATTTAGGCGCTCAAGCCACGGTTTGCGGTGGTGGTCGTTATGATGGTTTAATAGCTCAATTAGTCGGTCCAGACACACCAGCAGTGGGTTGGGCGATCGGTTTAGAACGTCTGATTATATTATTACAACAAAAGCAATCTTTATCTTTTTTGGTTCCCGATTTTTATCTCGTCTCCAAAGGAGAAAAAGCTGAGGCCCGCAGTGTGGTGTTAGCGCAACAATTACGCGGATTGGGGTTTAGCGTTGAGTTAGACTTAAGCGGCAGCGCTTTCGGAAAACAATTTAAACGGGCCGATCGAGCTAAGGCGGTGGGCTGTATAATTTTGGGGGATGCTGAGGCTGAAAATGGCACGGTACAACTGAAATGGATGGCCACCCAAGAACAAATTAGTCTAACCCAAGCGGATTTATTGACACAAGCAAGGGAATTAAAAGCGCAAATCTCTCGGCACAAATCCTAAGTTTTAGCGTCATGGCCAAACATTAGGCCTAGGCTAGGATTATGGAATTTATACTGCAAAAACAAGGGGAGAATCACGGACACACAATTTCTAATAATTCTCTAGAAATTGTCTCGGGAAACTATCGTCTCTTGGCCCGTCTGGATTCTCCTTTTGCTCATATTGAAGTGCGTATCGATTACGAATCTCCCGAAAGTAGTGAAAGATATACTCATTATTATCGATCGGATGCCGGGGGTTGGCTGGAAATTTTTTCCTATCGAGATTTAGGAATAGGTAGCTGGAAAATTCGCTGTTATGGGGATATTCTGGCAGAATTGGGGGGGCAAGGTTGGCAAGAAATGTTAACTTTAATTGTTACTCCTGTTAAGATCAATTATCTGGCTCAATTAGAACAGTTGATTAAAACCGAAATTGAACCTTTATTAGCACGAGAATCCTCTCCAGAGATGGTAAAATTAGAACTGGCCGATTTAACCAATAATTCTGCCTTTGTTTTTGATTTATGCCTACCGGGGCAAACAATGACCGCTAGGGAAGGGGTAACTCTAGAACTGCCGGAACCTGCTAATATGAAAAAGAGCCTTCAAAGTTTATCTAATCGCAATTCTGCACCCCTACCCCCGAAAATATCCGGTTCTAATTCTCGCCGAAAATCACCGCAACTGCCCCCAATTCCTAAAAATAAATAGGGTTTGCTGAATAAATGTGAAAACCTTGTTGGGTAAAACTTTTAGACCTTTTGCCCATCAAAAAGTGCCGACCCTTGGAGTGATTGGGGGGAAAATTCAGGTACTTTTTCCCTGAAAATTAGATAATTGACCAGATGAAAATCGGTAAAACCCTACACCCTACACCCTACACCCTACACCCTGCCCCCAGAAAAAACTTTTTCAGCAAACCCTATGTAATGATGAGGTGAGGCAGCAACTTAAACCTAAGATTTTTTCAAGAACTTCTGACGAACTCGCGAGATTAATAGGTCTAATTCAGGTAACTTCAATAACATCGCACCGAGGAGGAATAAACCCACCGCTACGGTTGAAGCAAAACCTAACTGTAATAATTGTAAGAAAATATTACCAGCACCGAAAACCTTTTCCCATCCCCAACTAGCTCCCCAACTAGCAACACCAGAAAGCATTGTAATTACCGTTAATCCCAATAAGGATAAACCCCATTCTCCTAGAGGTAAACCCCCTAAACGACGATTTAAAATTACCGTAAAAATGCCCATAGAAAGGATATTAACCCCCACGGTTGCTAAAACAATCCCCGGAGTACCAAAAGGTCTATACAAGAGGAAATCCAGCACACCATTGAGAAAAATATTCACCATACTCACCTTAAAGGGAGTGTCACCATCACCCAAAGCATAGAACACTCGTACTAAAACATCGCGGCCGAGATAGAAAAACATCCCGAAACCGTAGGCCATTAATACGGGAACCACCTGTTCCGAGGCAGCCAGATTAAAGGCACCCCGTTGATAGATAACTCGCACTACCGGGAAAGCGAGGGCGATAAAGATAGCGGTGAAGGGTAACATGGTTAAAGCCGTCAATAATAAACCCTGACGGATTTTTCGCTTCAATTCTCCCCAATTTTCTGGTTCCGTCAGTCGAGAAAATATCGGCATAAACGGCACGAGAATCATGTTAGACATGATGCCCAAGGGCGTGAGAACGATAAAACTGGCGTAACGCATGGAAGCGGCGGCATTTTCGATAAAAGAAGCGAAAAAGAGGTCAGTATAAACGTTAATATGCAACATTCCCGAAGATAAGGTCGCCGGAATCATCACCCGCAACACCTCCGACACCCCCGGAATCCGCCAATCCCAACGAAATGTTAATTTTCCTAAACCTGCCTTGACTTGTGCGCCTACTTGTGCCAACCATTGCCAAAGCGCCCCAACGAGAGTACCGCCGGCGAGGACAAAACCCCCCAGTTGCACATATTGCGGCTCATCAATGCGATCGCCAAGTGACCAGGCCAGCAAACCCACCCCGATAATCACCGCCACACTGGAAAAAAGCGGACTGAGACTCGGTAGCCAGTATTGGTCCGCCGCGTTGAGAGTACCGAAACCGATGCCGATTAAACCAGCTAAAACCGCCATGGGGGCCATAATTTGCAGTTGTTGAATGGCCATGCTGCGGGTGGCGGCATCTAAACCGGGAGCGAGAACATCGATAAAAATATTGGCAAAAACGATTAAAAAGACGGTGACAGTTAATAAAATCGCACTGACTAGGGTGGTGACAGTCTCGACAATCGGCGCGGACTCGGATTTATCTCTTTTGGCCAAAACACTGACCAAAGCACTGTGAAAGGGGCCGTTAATGCCACCGAGGAGAATTAACAGAAAACCGGGGATAACGTAGGCAAAAGCGTAGGCGTTCACCACCGGCCCGACACCGTAGGCAGCGGCGATTACCTGTTCGCGGACTAAACCAAAAACCTTACTGATTAAGGTGGCAACGGCGACAATTCCGGCAATACCGGCTAAGGAACGGGTAGCTTTCTTATTAATGACGACACCTCGAAAGAAAACAACTGCATTGATCGATTTTACCCGTTTCTGTGTTCCCGTAGAAAAGCGATCTCTAGTTGTCAAATTTAATTTGACTGGAATGTATAACACCCATTTCCCCACAGACATTCGTATAATACCAAGAGCCAACTGAACCATAAATATTGATGGTTCTACGTTCTCTGACTGAACAGATGATATTGCCATTGGGGGATGTTCTCACATTTGATGGTGGAGAAAACACTATTGCTGTAGCGATTCTTGATGTGGATTGAGAACTATTAAATCTGTAACTACACACCACCTCTAGCATTGTTTGAGTCGCCTGAGAGCGGGGACGATGAATTTGTCTTTCGGGAAAAGTCGTCCAAGTTCCGTTATCACAATTAGCTTGGCTAACCAGTCGTTGATTTCCTAAATAATAAACAAAGTCAACACTACGGGAACTAGCCAGAACAATCGAACATAAATCGATGTTAACGCTTTTTCCCGTCACAGCAGTTCCGGCAAAGTAATTACAAGTTTCAGCCAAAACTATATTCGGTTTTGCCCAGGAAGCACCGATTACCATTGTCAAAGATAGACTAGAAATCAAAATAATTTTTTTCATGGTTGATTTGACATTTTCTGGAGGCTTTTTCTGAGATCATTTTATACTCAATTGAATTGCGGCTAGAACCTGATGGCGACAAAATATTAGTATTTTTTATCTAATTCTCTGTTCCCGTAGAAAAGCGATCGCTAGTTGTCAAATTTAATTTGACTGGAATGTATAACACCCATTTCTCCATAGACATTCGTATCATACCAAGAGCCAACCGAACCATAAATATTGATGGTTCTACTCTTGATTACAAAAATCGCCCGTTCAAGAAAACTTAACAATGCCACCAGCGATCGCAGTTTTAAAGTTTAATTAACAAGAAGATAGTGATCGCACTGGATGAAAGTATTTCTGGCTCTTCGTTACTTGTTATGGTTCGATAGGGGGGCATAAATCGACTAAATCCTTATCTGGCAAGAGACTTAATTGATTAGTTCGCTCTAGATAAAAAACAATTGACAAAAATCGCTAAATGCCTTTCTCTATAAGG
>NZ_JASJFF010000728.1:0-2120 GCF_030065435.1 Microcystis sp. M53603_WE2 | reverse complement strand
TCTAGTTCCCGTTGACTGCGCCTAATAGTTTCTTGCCAACCTCGATAATCCTCAACGTAATCAGTATAGCAAAGTTTGAGGCATTGTTCTAAGATGGTGGTTAACCGGTTGCGGAGTTCACGTTTTTGACTTCTGCCCAAACTTTCTATCTCCTCGATCAAGTTTTCCCAGTCAACTTGATCAAAGTTTTTTTGTTTTAAAAGAGTGATTGTCTCGTTTAGCCAGCCGACATAATCAGTTTGAATTAGCATAAAAACCTCTGGATTGCATCGGTTTTAATTTAGATACAAAATAACCAATGATTAATTACAATAAACTATCCATTAAAGTGAGAATTTCCGAGATATTTTCGCCCCTAGAATTAGTTTTTAGATGGTTTTCTAAAAGTTCCTTGAGAGCAACCAGTTTCAGACTATTTTCCGCCAAAGTATTAGCGATCGCAGGGGCAGCCGGCAGATAACCCGTAGCGCCTAAATCCATTAAAGCAGAACGACGCAGCTGTAATTCTTCCCCTTGCAAAGCCTTAATCAGAATATCGCCATAGTGGGGGTTAGCCGTTAGTTGATAGAGGGCGCGGGCAGCCGCATAACGCACTTTTTCGACGAAATGCTGTAAAAACGGCTCGATCAGGGGAATCGCTGCCGTCGCTTGCAGGGTTCCCAAGGCTTCGATAATCGCCTCGTAGGGTTGGACTAAATGGGGTTTTCCCGCCACTAAAACGGCCACTTCGATGCCACCCTCTAATAGTTTCTTTAAAGGTGCGATCGCGCTTCGATCCTTAAGCATTTCCAATGCCTGGGCAGCCGATTCGCGCACATAATAATCTTCACAGTCGAGACAGGCAATCAAGGCGGGAAGACAACTGAGATCATCTAATTTCCCTAAAGCGCTGGCGGCATTGCGTCGCAGGGGATAACCACCGTCAGGGGTGCGATCGCTTTCGTCTTCTAAAGCGGCAATTAAGGCCGAAATCGCCTCCGGTTGACGAACACGAAATCTACCCAACCACCAAGCGGCATAATAACGCGCGCCTAGGTCTTCTCTTTGCTGGATATTAGCGATCGCTTGTTCAACAGTATAGGCCGGATTATCGACGGCAGCAGAGTAAGAATCGCTCATAGACAAGTGAAAATGGGTGTGGGGTGTAGGGTGTGGGGTGTAGGGTGTGGGGTGTAGGGTGTGGGGTGTGGGGTGTGGGGTGTGGGGTGTGGGGAAGTGGGGAAGTGGGGAGAATAAATAAAACCTGTCCCCTTACTCCTGTCCCCTTACTCCTGTCTCCTTACTCCTTACTCCTGTCTCCTGACTCCTGTCTCGGAGAATACTGATAACTGACTCAGTTTTTCATAGTTGCTGCGCCATTGCCAATACCAGAATAAATTAAACCCCGTTGAGCATCGAGACTAATGATCACCCCTTCGCGGATAATTTTCGTGGCATCTTTAACCCCGACAATCACAGGAATACCCAATTTTAAACCGATAGTAGCGGCGTGATTGTTCATCGCGGTATCTTCGGTGATAATTCCGCCAGCTTTCCGCATCATATCCACATATTCGGCGCTGGTGGTGGGAACGACTAAAATCTCCCCATGACTAAAACTACCCACTTCCCGGGCATTATGGGCCACTCGCGCCCGGCCACTAGCCACACCCTGGCCGATCCCCGTACCCTTGCCCAAAAGGGATTTTACCACTTCCACTTTAATTAAATCCGTGGAACCGGCCACCCCTTGCAAAGTTCCCGCCGTCATCACCACTAAATCACCATCTGCGAGGAGGTTATTTTCCTGGGCAAGATTCATCGCCACTTGAAAAGTTTGGCTGGTGGAGGGTAAATCGAGTAATAACATCGGTTTTACGCCCCAAACTAGCTGTAACTGCTGTGCCACTTCCCGATGGGGAGTAACGGCTAAAATCGGGGTTTTGGGGCGAAATCGGGAGACATTACGGGCAGTAGAGCCAGTTTTTGTCAGGGTAATAATTGCCGCTGCCCCCAATTGTTCGGCAATTTGACTGACTGCCGAGGAAATAGCGTTAGGAATCGATTGTTTATTGTTAGAGCGAGCGGCACTATTGATCTGTTCCCGTTCGATCCTTTCGGCAATGCGGGCCATGGTTGCC
>NZ_JASJFF010000441.1:0-14447 GCF_030065435.1 Microcystis sp. M53603_WE2 | reverse complement strand
TTCGATTACTTCCACGGTTTTACAGTTCGATTATCGTGATTTTCAGATTAATCTCCTCGATACTCCCGGCCACCAAGATTTTAGCGAAGATACCTATCGTACCCTAGCCGCTGCCGATAATGCGGTGATGTTAATCGACGCGGCCAAAGGTTTGGAACCCCAAACGAGAAAACTCTTTGAAGTGTGCAAACTGCGGCAGTTACCCATCTTTACCTTTGTTAACAAAATGGATCGGCCCGGCCGCGAACCTCTGGATTTATTGGACGAAATCGAGCGAGAATTAGGATTACAAACCTATCCCGTCAATTGGCCGATCGGAATTGGCGATCGCTTTCGGGGAGTTTTTGATCGGGCCACCCGAACCATACACCTGTTTGAACGTCGCTCCCACGGCTCTCAGGAGGCGCAGGAAACCGTGATCGAGCTTGGCGACCCCAAAATTGAGGATCATCTCGAAAAAGACCTGTATTACCAGTTAAAAGAGGATATAGAACTACTCTCGGAATTGGGTGCAGAATTGGATTTGCCAGCAGTCCACGCAGGAGAAATGACCCCGATCTTTTTTGGTAGCGCCATGACCAATTTTGGGGTGAAATTATTCCTAGAATCCTTCCTCGACTATGGATTGCCACCCAGAGGACGCAATTCCTCCCTAGGAGTCCTTGATCCCACCTATCCCGATTTCACCGGTTTTGTCTTCAAACTGCAAGCAAACATGGATCCCAAACATCGGGACCGGGTAGCCTTTGTGCGGGTATGTACGGGGAAATTCGAGAAGGATATGGTAGTAAACCACGCTAGAACTGGTAAAACTATCCGTTTATCCCGTCCTCAGAAACTTTTTGCTCAAGATCGCGCAGTTATTGAAGAAGCTTATCCCGGAGATGTGATCGGATTGAATAACCCCGGGGTCTTTGCGATCGGTGATACGATTTATATGGGTAAAAAGCTCGAATACGAAGGGATTCCCTGTTTTTCTCCCGAATTATTCGCCTATCTCAGAAATCCTAACCCTTCCAAGTTCAAACAGTTTCAAAAAGGAGTCTCGGAATTACAGGAAGAAGGGGCCGTACAGATATTATCCTCGATCGATGAATTTAAACGCGACCCAATTTTAGCCGCTGTCGGTCAATTACAGTTTGAAGTGGTGCAATTCCGTCTTTTAAGCGAGTACGGAGTCGAAACTACCCTCGAACCCCTAGCCTATAGTTTAGCCCGTTGGGTAGCCGGGGGTTGGGCCGCTTTAGAAAAAGCAGGTAAACTCTTTAATACTTTAACCGTCAAAGATTACTGGGGCCGTCCCGTCTTATTATTCAAAAATGAGTGGAATTTACAGCAAGTCAAAGAAGATCATCCCTCTTTGCAATTAAACTCGATCGCACCGGTAGGATCGGGAGTACAACCCCAATCCTAACCCTTAGACCTCTTGTAAAAATCAAAAATTGTTGTTAGGGTTAGGAGTCAGTAGCCAGTAGTCAGTCCCGATGAAACAATTTTCACCCCCACAGATGAAAGAGGTTTCCTTCCCTACACCCTACACCCCACACCCCACACCCTGCCACCAGGAAGAACTTTTTGCCGCAAACCCTAATTATGCAAGAGGTCTATTAATCTCACAAGACAATTGCCGAACTGGTCAGGACAAGATGGCGACCCCCCAGACAACTAGACTAAAGTAGAAGTGGTCAGAAAGTCTCGATCTTTCCTAACAATCGGATGTCTCAAAGCACTATCGTTGACGAGTCCCTCACCATTAGAAAAAGTCCTGCTGTCAATTCCCGAATTAATCCCTGTTTAATTCGCTTTTGTTATTTTCTGGGAAATTATCTGGTTTTACCGGCTTTTTTCGGCAAAATAACGGTGACAGGCCAAGAAAATATTCCCCTAACGGGGGGGGTCATCCTTGCACCTACCCATCGGTCCCGTTGGGATGCGCTGATTTTACCCTACGCGGTGGGACGCTTAGTTAGTAGACGCGATTTGCGCTTTATGGTTTCCGCTAACGAGATCAAAGGGGTGCAAGGTTGGTTTATCCGACGTTTGGGGGGTTTTCCCGTCAACACCGATCACCCCGGTATGGGTAGTCTGGTCCATAGCGTCGAACTTTTGGCCGCGGGGGAAATGGTGGCGATTTTTCCGGAAGGGGGTATCTGTCGCGATCGAGTGGTTCATCCTCTTAAACCGGGGGTAGCGCGGATCGCGTTGGAAGTTAAGACCATGAAACCCGATGCAGATATCAAGATTTTGCCGGTAAGCATTAGTTATAATCAGCCTTACCCCGGATGGGGAAGCGAAGCGATAGTAAATATCGGTCAAGAGATTAATGTGCTTGATTATCAACAAAATTCGCTAAAACGGGAAACTGTCCGCTTAACCAAAACCTTGAGCGATCGCTTAAAACTTCTCCACGAGGATCAATCCCCTTAATCAGCTATTGACTATCTACCGCACAAGTGCGATTTCGGGGACGGATTAAAATGATTGTTTTAACTATTTTTAAGCAAAAAAGTGGCTTTTCTGGTTTAAATAAATAATATCTTGGTTTTTGCTGCTTCTAGCTCCTGAATACTGCCTCTGAAACCCCTCAGATCGGTGAAAATGTCCGATTGTTGCAGGGGGTCTAATGATAGAATGGGCATCAGCGAAAGTAGTTTGTGAGCGAAGTGATCCGATGCAGTTCCAAATCCAGCCCGACAGTGAAATACCCGCCTCTAAGCAATTATTTGACCAAATTCGCTTCGCTATCGCCTCTCGTCAGTATCCCCCGGGCCATCGTTTACCTAGTACCCGTCAACTAGCTATGATCACGGGATTACACCGTAATACGATAAGTAAAATTTATCAGCAACTGGAAGACGATGGGTTAGTGGAATCCCTAGCAGGTTCGGGGATTTATGTCAAGGCTCGCGGGCATGAAAACGATAATTTATCGGGTTCACCCCTATTGGAACAAAATCCAGAAATAGGCCGACTAATTCGCCAGAGTTTGGCTGGTTTTCTCGCTCAAGGTTTAACTTTAGAGCAAATTCGCGAGTTATTACTGGCGGAAATTGATTGGCGATCGCAGTGTAGTTCTCAAGTTCTTGTCACCATTCCCCGTCACGATTTGGGTGCAGGAGAACTAATGTTGAGAGAATTAGAGCAATCCCTCAAAATTCCCGTCCAATTAGTGGCAATGGAGGATTTAGCCCAAGTTTTAGCCAATACTAAATCTGCCACTGTTGTCACCAGTCGCTATTTTATCAGTGTGGCGGAGGAAATTGCCGCTCCTTTTCAATTACGAGTCATTCCCATCGATATCTACGATTACAGCAAGGAATTGGCATTAATCAAAAAATTACCCACCGATAGCCGTTTGGGGATTGTCAGTATTAGCACCGGTATTATTAAGGTGGCCGAAATTTTAATTCATAGTTTACGGGGCGATGATTTATTAGTTATGTCTGCCCAAATTCATGAAACGGATAAGTTAAAAGTTTTAGCCCGAACTTCCCAGACAATTATCAGTGATCAAGCGAGTTATACTTTAATTAAAAATCTGATTAATGAAGTGCGATCGGATTTAATTCGTCTGCCAGAAATTATCTGTAGTGATAATTATATTGGGGATAAATCAATTCAATTGCTCAGACGAGAATTAGGATTAGGTGGTTAGAGGATAAAAGACACATTTTAACCTCTGAATCTCTCCCAATCCCTTTACTGTTACCTCTTGCCTTATCTCAACAGGCAATTTAAGTAGGGAGGCACAATTATTTGTAGGATGGGTTAGCGGTAGCGTAACCCATGCTGGCGTTGGGTTTCATGCTTCAACCCAACCTACGTTCATCTTATATTTAATTCCACTCACCCACTTAAATGCGCGGGCAGCTGAACTTTAAAATTTAGTTTAATCTATGGTTACTATTGACAATAACTTAGAGCAAATCGAGAATAAAAGCGAAAAAAACTTTTAAGAAGTATTAACTTTTTTAGTACAATGGCGGAAGAATAGGGATAAGCTCAATTTTTCACTCTCGAACGAGGCTAAATGAAAAGTGCTGACTGTTTAACGGTATCCCCCGGGGAACCGCTTACCGATTGGCAAAAACTCGGATTAGATTTGGTGGCTCGTTGGCAGGGACGAGATGTTATCCTAGCGATCGATCTTACCGGCAGTGTTAACTTTAATGATGAAGGACGCACGCGCCTCGGTCAAATTATTCGCGATAGTTTAAAAAATAACGATTCCGTTTATTTAGTCCCCTTTGCTGATAATGTTCAACCGATTACAGAACCGATTTTAATTCGCGGAAGGGAAGATATAGACGCGGTTTTAAAGTCAATTCCTTGGCAATCTAGCCAAAGTGCTAAAAATACCGATATTCAGCGCGCAGAATGGCACGTTTATCCCCGACTGGCACGCTTAAATCAGTGTCGTTTAACTGCCAATCAAGCTATCAAACCCCAGTCGGTAGTTTGGATTACCGATGCACCCCTTTCTACTGCCGCGGGGATTACTTCACAACAGTGGATAGAAACCCCAAAAAATAGCCCTTTTCGTCTTGCTAATTCTCCCGAAAGTTTGGAAAGACAAAACTGGCTTAATTCCCTACCAATTAATCTAAGAACTCAAGAAATTACTGCCACTAACGGCAATAAATATAAACTATCAGTTGTCGATATTGCTCCCACAGCACAAGAGTTTTGCACTCCCGCACCGGGAGGACAAGAAACCTGTTTGATTAATCCTTATCTCTTGAGTCAGTTATGGTTGCCAGCATTGGTAATTACATTAATGGGAATTGGGGGAATAGTAGCGAGTATTTTGGGAATTCGTCACTGGTTGCGGTTAAATACTGCTTGGACTATTAAAGTCTCATCTAATGATGATGACAATGAAACCCAAAAATATATTTTAAAAACATCCGAAAGAATTAACATCGGTGGTGATGAATATCATAAGAATACCATTCCTTGTCATGGGGAAGAAATTCGCTGCTATTTAGAAAGACGCGGCAATCAGTTATATCTAAAACCCACTAAACAAGCAGAGATTTTTTATCGAGGTAATCAACTAACTCAGGAGGTGAAGATAGATAAAAATTACCTGACTTTAACCTATCACCATAACCATCAAGATTTCGACCTACAAATTCAGATTAGCAAAAAATAACTCAGGAGATTTAAACCATGGCTAACACCAGTCAAACCCGCGCTATCAAACGGACAATTATCATCGGATTAGGTGGTACTGGTCGAGATGTGTTAATGAGAATTCGTCGCTTTATTATTGATAAGTATGGGAAGTTATCTAACCTACCCGTTGTCAGTTTTGTTCATATTGACACAGACAAAAACGCTTTCAATGGTTCGGGTTTACCCACAGGAAATAGCTATCACGGAGAAGAAATTCTTTTATCAGCTGCTGAAAGAGTATTCATTAATATGAATGCTCAGGATGTTAACAATCTCACCTATGAACTTGAACACAAAACCCTTTTTGAAAGTCCCTTTTCCCATATTGCAAGCTGGTTAGACCCAAGACTAAAAAAACAAATAACTGCCATTGAAAATGGTGCGGGAGGTATTCGTCCCGTCGGTCGTTTAGCTTTCTTCCATAACTATCAAAAAATTCAAGAGGCAATTGAAGCAGCGGAAAGACGAACTTCTGGTCATGAATCCTTTATGTTTAGCGGTAAAGTTAACGGTCAAAGTTTTAATGTCCAAGAGGGTTTAAATGTCTTTGTTGTCGGTTCTTTGTGTGGGGGAACTGGTAGCGGTATTTTCCTCGATGTGGCCTACACTTTGCGTCATATTTTACAACAAACCACCGAATATACATCCTTTGGTTATTTGGTAATTAGTCCTAAACTTTATGGTGATGGGGCAATTATGAGAGCTAATACCTATGCAGCTTTGAAAGAGTTAGATCATTATACCAATGAAAGTAATTCCTTTCAAGCCTGTTATGATAAACAAAATTTCGTCAACATCGATGAAAAACGTTCTCCTTTTGATTTTGCCTACTTAGTTTCTAATCGCACTGCGGGAGATTACCAGATTAATAACAAAGGTAAATTATGTAATGTCATTGCTTACAAGATTTTCTTGGATTTTGCCGATGAGTTATCTCTCCCCATTAAAAGAAATCGGGATAACCATAAAGACCCGATGATTCGTAAAGATAATCATCCTTTTCAGATGTGTCAAGGTTATATGTCCTTTGGACTAGCGAGGATTTATTTTACTCGCGACCGAATTGTGCAGATTGGTCTTAATCGTTTTAGTCTCAAATTAATTAAATTTTGGTTAGAGGGATACGGTCAAAGTCCCAGTGGACAAGAGTTATTAAGTAAGTTCCTAGCTAATTGGAGTACCCAAAGTAATAAGGATTATTTTACTGCCAGATTGGAAGAAGCAACCCTAGAGAATAATAAAACTTTTTCTAAGACTTTAACCTCTTGGAAAAATTCCCTAGAGGAAGAAATATCCAATAGTCAAGATTTGGAGAATTTACCCCAAACCGTCAAGCAATCCCTAGAAAAAGAGTTTCGCAAAGTACAAGGGGGAGAAACAGATAGCAGTCGCGGAATCTGGTTAACTCTGACCCAACAAACTCAACCTAAATTAATCGAAAAATTTAAGTCAGATATTGACCAATTTTTGGAGATTCTTCTTAATCCTGATAGCTTAGAATTTTCTTTGGAAAATAGCCTATCTTTTTTGGTCGCTTTACAAGTACAGATTAATACCTACAAGGGGAATCTAGAGGAATTATCTCAGGATAATAAAGGGTTTCATTCCTCGGAAAAAATTGATAACATTTGGCGAAATCTCAAACAAACTCTCGAAGATATAAACGGGAAAAAGTCTGTCTTCAAGATGTTCAATAAAAATGCCAATAGTGAGAGAATCAAGGCCGAGTTAAGAGACTACGTTCAAAGCGGACAAAAATTAATTCAGCATAACTTTAATTTCAGCATCAATGGGGAATCCAGAAAGATTTTTGAAGCGATTCTCAAGCATATTTCCAGTCGAATGCTGCAGATACAACAACTGAAAGAAACCCTATATCAGCTAATCACAGAATACGATAAATACGAACAGGAGTTAATGCAGTTAAATCTCGACGAGATGACTGGGGAAGGTATTTTCCCAGAGGAGAATATTGATAACTGTATCCCTGACAGTAACTCCCGAACTCAATACATTTCCGTTAGCCAAAAAGTCACCAATAATTTAGGCTATAATGCTTCACTATTCAGTTTATTTAGCCAATCTTTTGTTATTGATAATGAAACTCTCAAAGATACCCTAACAGCAACAATCGAGAAACAGTTTCAATCAGTAAGCACTAATAAAATTGATGCAGTAATTAAGCGATTTATGGGTCAATATAAACCCCATGATTTTCCTGAACGCTTGGCGCAAATTCTGCGAGAAGCTGATTTAATGTTACCCATAAATGTTAATGATGCTTACTATCGTTTGCATACAGATAAAGCATTACTAATTGGGACTAAGGATGATAATTCACCCACCATGCAAAGATTTATGAAGACTCTTGAATCTGATTTAAATATTAATCTGGGGACTTCTTTTGAATCAATTCAAACGGACGAAGAAATCCTAATTACCTACGAGTTTGGTGGGTTTCCCCTAAGAATCATTACTGATTTATCTGGGTTACAAAAAATCTATCAAGACCAAAAGAGAATCAGCATTTTACACAATGATTACAGGATAGATTTTGCTGATATTATCCCACCACCTGCAAAATTAATTGAGGAATTAGAGTTTATTTTCTATCCCGCAATTGCTCTCGGTTTACTGGAATACGATGAGGAGGATGATACTTATCAATTAGTCATCGAAGGAGATTTATTTAACAATAAGTCCATTATTGACATTAGCGGTAATTGGCGACTTGCCTTAGAACAATTTGCCTCTCGTAATGACATGATTAATGCTTTGCAGGTACTGCTTAATCAGGCAAAAAATGAGATTTTGGCTAATCCTCCCCTATTATTTACTAACGAGGGTGATTATTTCCAGAATGTCAGCTATTTTGTCAACAATGTCAAAAATTTACCCGACCATCACCCCAATTATCGCTACAAAAATAAGGTAGCTGGACAAGATGGAAATACTCGACAGGAGGCAAAAGAAGGAATTATCACCCGTTTTGTTAATCAACTAAAAATGGAACTAGAAAAACGTGCTGCTGAACAGAAAAAACTCGACAAACAACAGCAAAAGCAACAAACTTTACTGGGAACAAATAATAACAGTAGTCAACCCAGTTTACCCGCAGAGGTTAGCACTGATGATGAATGATAAAATTAATCAATCTTAATGATGTTTCCCCAGCTATCTGAGGAAACATTCACCCCCAACTCTCTCTATCAATCACAATTCGAGGTATCCAATAACTATCATGGCATTACTTAACCTTTTTCCTCCCTATCTGATTGTTTTAACTCTAGTCTTGGTTATTTTTCCCACCGTCTTAGCTGTGGGAATCCGGATTACTCTTTATAAATATCTCCAAGAGTCAACTGTAAAAGTCAAGCGCTTAATTCGGGGAGAAAGTCGCGGGGTTCAACCTAAAATTATCTCTAATCTAGAGAATAGATTTAAGATAGCCAGTAGTCAACTAGATGATGTTAATACCGCAGCTTTGGTAGATGGTTTATACCATGAAGAACAATTTACTTTCATGTCTAAATCTCTTAGCTGCGAGAAATGGGATTATTTTGTAAGAGTCTTACCCAATCTCCTCCTCGCTTTTGGTTTGTTGGGAACTTTCCTCGGAATTACTCTCAATCTGACGGGAATCAGCACACTTATCGATATCAATAATGTCGATGTGCAAAGTTTAGGAGAAAAGCTCAAAACTCCCCTAGGAAGTATGGGGATTGCTTTTATCACTAGCTTAATTGGTTTAGCTTGTAGTTCTTTACTGACTGTGATTAACTTAATCTTTAATACCAACCTTGCTAAAGTAAATCTAATTAGTTCCCTAGAAGACTATTTAGATAACATCTTGCAGCCGACTGTAGAAGGGAATAGTCGCTTGGATAAAGCGGTTAATCGCATGGTGGATAAACAGCAAGCATTTCTGACTAACTTTCATACTGAGGTGACGAGAGTATTAGAATCTTCTTTAGGAAAAGTTGCTAAAGAAATTGCTGATGGTAATCAGGAAACAGCTAAGTTAGTCACCCAGGTTTGTGAAAGATTAACTGAAACTGCGGGAACTTTATCTACTGGTGCGACGACTTTTCAGAGTTCAGCTTTTGAACTTAACGAGCAAGTACCAATTATCACGCAAGCAAACCGAGAGTTTACAAAATCCTCTCAGGAACTAAAAAATAGTGTACTGCTTTTTAAACAAGCGTCAGAGTTAATTGAAAAAAGTAACTTCTCTGGTAATATCGAAAGGTTTACCGCTAGTTTAGCAGAAACCCAAGGGAGATTTTCTCAATCCACTGCAATACTAGAGCAGAATATCGGGGAGATTATCAGCAGTAATAAAAGAGCTAACGATTTAGCAGAACAAGTGTATTTAAATATCCAAGAATCTTCTCAAAAATTACAAAATAGTGCGCTAGGTTTTCTGGAAGCTTCCGAAAAAATCGAAAGTAGTCAATTTGCTGATAAGTTAGTGCAAGCAACCGCAGATTTAATGACTGCTCATCAACAGTTTGCCAATTCTACTACAGATTTAAACCAATCAACTCAATCTCTAGCTTCTTTAACTCAAGACTTCCAGCGTTCAATGACAACTATGGTTGAGTTAGGAATAAAAATTACTGACTTGAATCAAAAATCTGAGACAATCCTAGAACAAAATCAGCAACGCTCAGTCACCGAACAAGAAAAGTTATCTAACATCCAGGGAGAATTAGTAAAATTAATCGAAACTGTGAAAACCTATCAAGACAGTTTTAACTCCGAGTCGAAACAATTAGGAAACCAATTTATCAATCGTCTCGATGAAAGACTCTCCCAAACCTCCGATAAAATTCTCACTGCTTCCCATGGGATTGAGCGCTCTAGTAATAATCTCGATGTGACTAATGCTAACTTGTCTCGGTTAATTGATACAGTGACAGAGCAAGTTACTCAAGTCTCTGAGAAAATCCTAGAACAAAATCAGCAACGCTCAGTCACCGAACAAGAAAAGTTATCCAACATTCAAGGAGAATTAGTAAAATTAATCGAAACCGTGAAAACCTATCAAGACAGTTTTAACTCCGAGTCGAAACAATTAGGCAATCAACTTATCAATCGTCTTGAGCAAAGACTATCCCAAACCTCCGATAAAATCCTCACTGCTTCCCATGGCATTGAGCGCTCTAGTAATAATCCAGAGGTGACTAATGCTAACTTGTCTCAGTTAATTGGTACAGTGACAGAGCAACTTACTCAAGTCAAGGAAAGCTTACAGTCTGATTTAAACCTTTTAAGCAATAACTTAGGGATGGTAGTTGATGATAAATTAACTAAGAACTCAGAACAATTAAAAGCAGTTTCCCAATCTATTGAGAAAACAGCCAATCAATTTGGCAGCCTTAAATCAGATTTTTCTCAAGTAATTAACGCAGTGAACACCAACACCAGTCAATTAACTGCTAACTTAGAATCTTTGCGAGATAAGTTAGAGAAAGTTATCGCTAAGGAAAATAAATCGAATCAAAAAATGATTGAACACATCTATGGAGAAATTCACAAATGTTTAGCAGAACTGGAGAAAATTGGCGAAATGAGTTCTGAATTTTCTAACTTAAAGGATAAGATGAAAGAACTTAAAGAACTTTTTGAGACAATCCCTAATCCTCCTCAAAAAGATGTTCAGGATGACATTTATAAGTTAAATAAGAAGTTGGAAGAACTTAAAAAACTTTTTGAGACAATCCCTAATCCTCCTCAAAAAGATGTTCAGTCTGAATTTTCTAACTTAAAGGATAAGATAGAAAAACTTTGTGAGACAATCCCTAATCCTCCTCAAAAAGATGTTCTGGATGACATTAACACCCTATTTGAATAACTTCACCAACATATAAGTAACTATGTCTAGACGTACCTACTACCGAGATGAAGATAAATCGGTGGATGTTTATCCCGCATTTACCGATTTAATGTCCAATGCTTTCATGATTCTGAGTTTATTTCTCCTCTTGGCACTTTTTCAGTCCTATAATCTCATCAGCAAACTGGAGGAAGCTAACCGAAAACTGCAAACAGCAACCCCCATAGTTATCGATGAAAAATCAGGAAAATTCAAATTTCAGTCGGGAAGTGCTGAATTAAACCCCGCTTTAAAAACCTATATTCGTCAGCGCATTATTCCCGCTATCGAAACCATTACCAAAGACAGAGAAATCGACTTTATTCAAGTAATTGGACACACCGATGGACAGGGAATACAAAAGACAAGTAATCTCGATAAAAATATCGAATCGGTTGCCAGCAGAAAACAATCTGTTAAAATGCTAGTACCCGGTTCTAACACTGATTTAGGATTAATGCGCGCTTTAGCAGTAGTGCAAGAAATCGAAAGCACAGGTAAACTCAAAAACGTCAAATTTCGAGCTTTTTCCGCAGGACAGTTATACCTCCCATCGGGTAAATTAGCCGCGGTTAATCGTGACGCAGATGCAAGCAGACGCAGAATTGAAATCCGTTTTATTCCCCCCGGTAGAAAACAATAAGACAAAAAAATTCTAGAAATTTGTTTTTTTATCTTTTGCTTGTTACACTGAGGAAAGAACGAAATTCAAATCAATATCTATGGAACAAAACACTTTAGAGGGGACTTGGGAAGAAATTTTACAGCATAGTGCTAAATTAGCAGGTCAGCGAGTGAGATTGACCATTCTACCTAATCAATCTTCCAATTCTTCCACTCCAGAAACCCTAGACCAAAAATTAAAAGGAAGAGTTGGACGAGTTTATTTTCAGCCATCAGATTTATCTGAGCGAGTAGAAGAAGTTTTTACAAATATTTTAGATGTTCAAGACTAATCAGCATTACATCAATGACTCTTTGCGACGCTTCTCCACTTATTGCCTTAATTAATGAAGCTGATAAAAATCATCAGCGTTGTGTTGACATTTTATCTTCGCTATCGGCCCCCCTTGTCACGACTTGCGCTTGTTTTACCGAAGCAATGTATTTATTGCGTCGATATGGTGGTTGGTTCGCACAACAAGAATTATGGGGTTATGTGGTAGATGAAATACTGGTAATACACCATCATAATTCAGATGAACTAACAAGAATGGAAACCTTAATGATACAATATCAAGATGTTCCTATGGATTTAGCAGATGCTTCTTTAGTAGCCATGGCTGAAGTTCTTAATCAAAAACAAATATTCACTCTCGATAGCGATTTCTATATTTACCGACGGTATGGAAATCAACCTTTTGAGGTTGTACCTTAATTATTTTTCATTCCCTATAGGGTAACATCCTCGTATAAATCCCGAAAAGATGCCGTCAGATTAATACTCTGTAAACTAAAACTTTCTTGCTGATAGGTTTGCAGAATCCATAAACCCTGTTCACCCCGTCGAAAAGTTTCCACTCGTTGGCGTTTACTATTCACTAAGACATATTCCTCTAAACTTTCTAGAGTTTGATAATCATTAAATTTATCCCCCCTGTCAAAAGCTTCTGTAGAATCGGAGAGAACTTCGATAATCAATTTAGGGAAACTTTTATAGGTAGCGGTTTCTCTATCTCTGTCATCGCAGGTGACAATAATATCAGGATAATAAAAGTGATTGCGTTTCTCTAATCTGACTTTCACATCGGCAAAATAAACCCGACAATTGGAACCCCGCAAATGATTACGAATGATAAAAGTGAAATTGAGTCCGATAATATTATGAGTATCCGTCGTCCCTGCCATGGCGTAAATTTGCCCATCGATATATTCATGTTTAATGGGACTTTTTTCTTCAAACTGAAGATATTCTTCTGGAGTGAGATTATTATAGTTAGATAGAGCAATCATGGGTTTAATCGTTGAAGGAGATTTTCTTAAGGACTTTCGGGAGTATCATTAACCGTTTCTAGGGTGACATCCTCGTATAAATCCCGAAAAGATGCCGTCAGATTAATACTCTGCAAACTAAAACTTTCTTGCTGATAGGTTTGCAGAATCCATAAACCCTGTTCACCCCGTCGAAAAGTTTCCACTCGTTGGTGTTTACTATTGACTAAGACATATTCCTCTAAACTTTCTAGAGTTTGATAATCATTAAATTTATCCCCCCTGTCAAAAGCTTCTGTAGAATCGGAGAGAACTTCGATAATCAGTTTAGGAAAACTTTTGTAGGTAGCGGTTTCTCTATCTCTGTCATCGCAGGTGACAATAATATCAGGATAATAAAAGTGATTGCGCTTCTCTAATCTGACTTTCACATCGGCAAAATAAACCCGACAATCGGAACCCCGCAAATGATTACGAATAATTGTGTATATATTCCCCGAAACAATATTATGAGTATCCGTCGTCCCTGCCATGGCGTAAACTTGTCCATCGATATATTCATGTTTAATGAGACTGGTTTCTTCAAACTGAAGATATTCTTCTGGAGTGAGATTATTATAGTTAGATAAAGCAATCATCGTTTTTTCTGCTAGTTACAACTATATTTAAGTACCTAGGCAAAATTAATTATACATCTAAGCTGTCAGCCTTTTCCGTAATCAGTAAGCAGTATTAAGTAACAGTAACATTCCCTGATTACTGTTCACTGTTCACCGATAACCGAAAAGTCTCCCCTCTCCCAGTCTCGACTAGGAAATTAACTTTGCAGGACTAGATACCTGTTCAAATACTGTCTAGGAGAACCAGCAAAAAGAGCCTAGAATGGTTAATCTATATGCTATTACCCTTGTAACTCTCTATAACTACTGTTATGACAACCCTAATTGACTATTCAAATATTCAATCTTTACCCGAAGTTTGGTCAATAGTTGCCCAGCGTTTCCCCGATATTATCGCCCTGCACGATCCCCACAGTAAACCGGAAGTAATTATCACCTATCGGGAACTTTATCAACAAATTCAGCAATTTGCCGCCGCTTTACAAGCATTAGGAGTCACAGAAACCGAAAATGTCGCTTTATTTGCCGATAATAGTCCCCGGTGGTTTATTGCCGACCAAGGTTCCATGGCAGCCGGGGCAGCCAACGCGGTACGATCTGCTCAAGCAGATGCAGAGGAATTAGCCTATATTTTGGCCGATAGTGACAGTCAGACGCTGATTGTCGAAAATAACAAAACTTTAGGGAAATTGCTGGCGAAAATCCCTGAATTGCCCCTAAAATTAATCGTGCTGCTCACCGACGAAGACCCCGCTACTGGGGCGATTTCCGTGCAGACCTTAAATTTCAAGCAACTAATGGCGATCGGGGCTGAGAACACCCTTAAACCCATCACCAAG
>NZ_JASJFF010000594.1:0-1668 GCF_030065435.1 Microcystis sp. M53603_WE2 | reverse complement strand
CCGGCGGGGGTTCATGCGACTGCGAAAATTGGAGCGAAATCGTTCTAGGTATTCTGATAAAAGAAAATTATTATCCACGGGTAAACCCTTTGATTCCATCTGTTGCCGCGCTAACAGTAATTGTCGGATGGATATAGCCAGGGGTTTGGCCCGATAACTGGCAATGATAACTAAAGCTTTTGCTTGGTCAAGGGTGAGACGGTCGAGGGTGTAGGAAATTCGCCAGGGATTAGTACAGCGTAAGCGCCAGAAAATAATCCGGTTTCTGACAATTTTATCGAGTCCTAGTTCTTTACAGAGGGCTAACAGGGCCTCCCCGGCACCGACTTCTAAGGATTCCAACGCTAATAGCATTAAATCGATATGCTGTTGGAGATGTAGGGCGCATTGCTGACTGGCAATCGGAAAATCGGGTAAAACGCTTAAAATAACCGGTTTTTCTGGGGCTGATGTTGTAGATTCGGGCGTTAGGCTAGTAGAGGTCATGATATAGGAGAACTAAAACACAAGGGCGATCGAGTCAGGGTATTGTAAATTGTATTGTATAGATAGCTGTCCCCCATTTTACGAGACACGGAAACCGAATGGATCTGAAATCACTGATTCGCGATATTCCCGACTTTCCCAAACCGGGTATTGTCTTCCGCGATATTACTACCCTACTCAATCATCCCCAAGGATTACGTTACACGATCGATACCCTAACGGCAAAGTGTCGCGATTACGGTTTATCCCCCGATTACATTGTCGGTATGGAATCCAGGGGTTTTCTCTTTGGTGTTCCTTTAGCATACCAATTAGAAGCGGGATTTATTCCCGTCCGGAAACCGGGCAAATTACCCGCCGCCGTTCATAGTATCGAGTATGATTTGGAATACGGAAGCGATAGCCTCGAAATTCATCAAGACGCGGTGGCATCCCATCATAAAGTCTTAATTGTCGATGATTTAATCGCGACGGGAGGGACGGCGAAAGCAACGGCCGATTTATTAGAAAAAATTGGTTGCGAGGTGTTAGGATTTGCCTTTATCATCGAGTTAATCGACCTCGGTGGTCGGGAAAAATTACCCGATTTACCGATTATTACCCTCATCGATTATTAGGTTTTTTTTAAGTACCTAAGCAGAATTAATTACACATTTCGCTAACACTCTGGCAAGAGTGCCTATCTCAAAAATGCCAATTAATTCTGCGCGACTATTTATCTCCTGACTCCTGAATTGGAGTCCCCACTAGGAAATTAACTTGGCACGATTACTTATGACGGCGACCGATGATAATTATAAGGCTGCAACCGCTCGATCGAGTGCTAATGGGTTACAATCTCTCCTAACTAGCGAAACTTTTTTATATATTGTCAAGCGTGTTCTCCAGGGTTTATTAACCCTGTTGTTGGCCTCGGCTTTGAGTTTCGCTATTATCCAATTAACCCCCGGCGGTTTTCTGGCTTTGCTTGACCTTAATCCCAAGATTAGTCAGGAAACTAAAGAACAATATATTGCCCTTTTTGGTTTAAAAGACCCGCCGATTGTCCAGTATTTTAAATGGTTGTGGCAAGTGGTAACTCAGTTTAATTTTGGTCTGAGTTTTACCTATTTTCGTCCCGTGTCTTCCCTATTATTAGAGAGAATTCCAGCGACGTTATTAATGTCTTTGACTTCCATCATT
>NZ_JASJFF010001259.1:0-1692 GCF_030065435.1 Microcystis sp. M53603_WE2 | reverse complement strand
TCCAACAATTCCTATTTTTTCATAATTAGGGTCTCAAGCTCCCCCTAACGGCCACCGAGAAAACCTTCACCAGATAAGTATTTTTACTCAAGTCTCTGGAGGGGGACAGCTTATGTGACAGTTGAGGGTGCGGAATGTGGGTAAAAATGTCCGTCACATCGCCGGGACAGGGTTGGGTTTGGTGGTAGTGCAGAAATGCGTGGAACTACACGGTAGCTCGATCGAAATCGCTAGTATCCCCTGGAATGGAACCACTGTCACGATTTTATTGCCGAAAGTGGCCTGAAAAAAATCGGAGCGAGAATGATTCTCAATCAGGGGAAAACTTCCGGGGAAGAAATTAGGAAACACCACCCAGACGGGCGTATTCTAAAATTGACTGGCTAAGAGCATCGCGATCATCGCGGCTGAGATAATAATTCCGGCCGCCGATATCATTGAGAAATCGCAGTAGGGCAAGACAAGCGGACTCTAGATCCGCCCGGTGTCGGGCAGCCGCTAAAGCTTGTTCAGAGGTGGCATAAACTAGGCAATCGCTAATTCCTTCCCTGCCATCCACTCGCCAACATTGAAAAGAATAACCCTGCATTTCTAGGATCAATTCAATCTGCCAGCCGTGATAGTCAAATCGCGTATAAATCATTTCAAGCAGCCCCTTTTAGGAGAGGAGAGTCACAGGTTTGACCGATCTGATTGTCTAGAAGCCCTGCACCTGTCTAACTTTCTAATTTAACGGGTGATTATGGAAACCCTCTGCAAACTTCGTGCAGATTTCGTGCAGAAATGATTTTGTCTACTGTCCCAAGGCAGATATTACTTTAAACGATAACCGAGACCGTGAACGGTTTCAATAAAGTCTTCCGGCGCACCGAGGGATTTTAGCTTGTGACGAAGACCGCGAATATGGGAAGTAACGGTTTCCTCGGCCGGAGAATCGTCCAAAGACCAAACTCGCTCAATAATACCCGATCGACTTAAGACCCGGCGCCCATGGGTAACAAGTAATTCTAAGAGAGCGAATTCCTTGGGGGTGAGGGAAAGAAGTTGACCGTTATAACTGGCCTCGTGGGTACTGGGATTTAACTGCAACCCCCCCCAAGATAATAAAACACTGCTGGTACTGCTGCCACGTCGGATCAAGGCCCGAATCCGCGCCATTAATTCGCCCAAATCGAAGGGTTTAGTGACATAATCATCGGCCCCTGCGTCTAATCCGTCAATTTTATCGATTACCGTATCCCTTGCGGTTAATAATAGGACGGGAACGGTGGCATTAGCAGAGACGGGATGATGGGATTCCGCTCGTCGCAGACGTTGACAGAGTAAAGTTCCGCTTAATTTGGGCAGGGTGACATCAAGAACTAAAAGGTCATATTTGCCTAATTCTAGCCAATTCCAGCCTTCTTCTCCGTCTCTAGCCACATCGACAACGTATTGTCGCTCGCTCAATGCCTCTCGCAAAATCTCGGCTAGTTGCATATCATCTTCTACTACTAAAATTCGCATGGTCTAGAGTTGACACTCCCGCCGTTAAGCTGACGCTGTGACGGGGGATTCTTGATTCACAGAAACCCGCTTTTGGGTACAAGTACCAACGAGTCTTACAGTTTCTCCCCAAGCTTGAAATTCCGACTGTCCATCGGTATTTGTTGACAGTATTCTCATACCTTCTTCCCTTAAATTCTTGGCTGC
>NZ_JASJFF010001106.1:0-3220 GCF_030065435.1 Microcystis sp. M53603_WE2 | reverse complement strand
TTCTTTTCTTCTAAGTCTAGGAAATCTTTGGCTGGCATAAGTAGGATTTTTCTCAAGTTACTATTTCTATTTTAGGTGGTTTAAGTGCGTTTTAGCTTACCATGTCTAACGAAACCGTTACCTATTCCCTAGAAGCTGTTTTGACGAGGATTGAGGGGAAAATTGACAATCTCCAAAAAGATGTTAATCAAAAATTTGACAAAATCGACGAAAGGTTAAATAAGCTAGAGGTGGGACAGGCAAAGTTAACCGAAAAGGTTGAGGGCATCGATAATCGCCTAAAATCAGTGGAAGGAACCCAAAAAAATCAGGTTTGGACATTAATTATTCTTTTGGCAAGTGCGATCGCCGTTGCTTTCCTGACAACCTTCTCCAAGATTTGATCTAATCTCAGACAGAAGTAAGCCTGATCCAATTACCGAAAAATTGGGTTTAAAGCCTCGCCCTAAAAGGGCGACTTGATATGATGTAAGTAGGGAGGCACAATTATTTGTAGGATGGGTTAGCGGTAGCGTAACATAATCGGGCGTTGGGTTTCATGCTTCAACCCAACCTACGTTCATCTTATATTTAATTCCACCCACCTACTTATGATATTAAGAATAGGGGGCCGGGTAAGCAACCGCTTAAAAAACCCAGTCATCGAAGGATGAACGCACCTTGAAAACTAGAGTTATGGGGTTCTATAGGGGAATGCTCCTATAGGTAAAAGCTCTCAGCGTCAAGTACCAAAGAAACCAATTATTTTAGAGGTTTGGAACTGTATCGTGGGACACACGAGAACAGGCTTCTGTAAGGGAGCGAAAGTCTGAGGAGAGAACCACCTCTGGCTGGGATTTCGCTAGGAATCTAATTCAAGTGGACTCGTTGAGCCAGAAATTCACAGCAGTGATGCTAGAAGAATCCACGTCCGTTTACGGCGTGGGGTATGTCAACTACTCTCTATGTGCGAGAATAGCCTGTGTGAAAAACCTAGGTAATTGTTATGGTTGCACATATACAAAATAGGCAGTTTAACGGGTTGTCTAGCCAAGAAGCTGGCGATCGCTTGAAACAGCATGGCTACAACGAACTGCCCTCAACCCAGCATCGTACTTTTTTAAGGATCGCCCTAGACATTATCCAAGAGCCGATTTTCTTGCTCCTGATTGCCTGTGGTGTCATCTACCTCTTTTTGGGTGATGCTCAAGAAGCTCTGATTTTGTTGGGGTTTGTCTTTTTTATTATTGGCATCAATCTTTACCAGGAGCAAAAAACGGAACGTTCTCTAGAAGCACTGCGGGACTTATCCAGTCCTCGGGCCTTGGTGATTCGAGATGGGGAGCGGCAGCGGATTGCGGGGCGAGAAGTGGTACAGGGCGATTTGATCGTGGTGGAGGAGGGCGATCGCGTTCCTGCGGATGCGATTTTGCTGTGGTCGACTCACTTGACGATTGATGAATCGCTGTTAACCGGGGAGTCTGTTCCGGTCAGGAAACGCACCATCCAGCTGGAAGAAGACCCAGAGAAACTTTCAGCAACCTTGAGACCGGGTGGAGACGACTTACCCACTGTCTATTCTGGCACTCTTGCGGTGCAAGGGCAGGGCATTGCCCAGGTGCAAGCAACGGGCATACATACTGAAATGGGAAAAATTGGCAAAGCTCTGCAAACGGTTGAACCGGAAGACACGGTCTTACAAAAAGAAACCCGTCGCATTGTCGGTAAATTGACGATGATCGCGCTGGCCATTTGTGCGGCGGTGGTCGTGATTTATGGATTAACCCGGGCCGATTGGTTGCATGGCTTTTTGGCAGGATTAGCCCTGGCGATGGCAATTTTGCCCAATGAAATTCCGGTGGTGCTGGCCATCTTTCTGGCTCTGGGAGCGTGGCGATTCTCGCAAAAACAGGTACTAACTCGTCGCATTCCAGTGGTTGAAACCCTGGGTTCTGTCACCGTTCTTTGTGTCGATAAGACTGGAACCCTGACGTTGAACCAAATGGCCGTCAAACAGTTGTGGGTTTACAGCGGCCCCGGTGCTTATCTGTACGATGTGACGCTCCACGAGCGCGAACCCTTGCCAGAAGTCCTTCATCCCCTGATCGAGTTTGGTATTCTAGCGAGTCGCAAAGATCCCTTTGACCCGATGGAAAAAGCTTTGCAGCAAATTGGTTGGAATTACCTAGCCAAGACTGAACACCTGCATAGCGATTGGCAACTACTGCGCGAATATCCCCTGTCCACCGATCTCTTGGCCATGTCCTGTGTCTGGGAATCCCTGACGGGGGAGCTTACCGTTGCGGCAAAAGGGGCCCCAGAAGCGATCGCTGATCTCTGCCATTTCAGCCCGATTCAACAACAGGAGCTTGCCGAACAGATCCAGTCCATGGCCAGAGAAGGTTTGCGAGTTCTGGGAGTCGCCCAAGGACGCAAAATAGGAACATTACCCAAAACCCACGCTCTTGAGTCATCCGGGCCTCCAGCCTACTTGGAATCTGACGATCGCTTACCTGTGCAACAACACGACTTTGAGTTTGAATTTGTGGGACTCATCGGCCTGGAAGACCCCGTGCGTCCTACTGTGGCACCTGCGATCGCTGAATGCTATGGTGCGGGAATTCGCGTTGTCATGATTACGGGTGATTATCCGGTAACAGCCCAGAACATTGCCCGTCAGATTGGACTCAGGCCTTTAGACAAGGTGATCACCGGTAGGGAACTGGAGCAAATGGGTGAGTCGGAACTGCGCGATCGCATTCACAGCACCAACATCTTTGCCCGTGTCGTCCCCGAACAAAAACTATTGATTGTCAATGCACTGAAACGCTCCGGGGAAATTGTGGCCATGACCGGTGATGGTGTCAACGATGCCCCGGCCCTCAAGTCTGCTCATATCGGCATTGCCATGGGTGAACGGGGTACCGATGTAGCGCGAGAGTCTGCCGATCTGGTCCTGTTGAAAGATGATTTTTCGTCCATCGTCGAATCGGTCAAACTGGGAAGACGTATCTTTGACAACCTGAAAAAGGGGATGGCCTATACCTTGGCCGTTCACGTTCCGATCGCGGGTATGTCGTTGATTCCAGTCATCGAAAATTTTGGGTCTGAAACCCCGTCGTTCTACGACGGCTTTACTGTTAAATATGAGCATCGTTTACGAAATATATGCTAAAATGTGAGGTATGGAAAAAGCCTATTCGTTTCGATTTTACCCCACACCCGAACAAGAGTCGCTATT
>NZ_JASJFF010001176.1:0-1453 GCF_030065435.1 Microcystis sp. M53603_WE2 | reverse complement strand
AGACTTAATTGATTAGTTCGCTCTAGATAAAAAACAATTGACAAAAATCGCTAAATGCCTTTCTATATAAGGGTTCCATCCCTTATAACCCCCGTCCATTGCATAACACAAACCGAAGAGCCCTTTTTTAGCTATAATCAAGTCATAGTAGGCTTTCACGTCAAAATACGCCCATGGCAGAAACGACCCCATCCGCATGAACGCGAGTTCTTGGGAAGAAGCTACGGACATCGATTATTTTATCACGAATGTCCAGGCGGAAAAAGTAACCCCGCAGTGGCTAGTAGAAACTTACTCGCCAAGAAATTGGGTAGAAGTTTTCTATCGAGAGGCGAAAGGATGGTTGGGGCTAAGAGAATATCAGGTTCGCGAGAAAGAAAGCCTTCTTCGCCATTTTATCCTGGTGTTTTGTGCCTACACTTTTATTCTCTGGCATCACTTAACTGGGGGGCTACAAAGACGATGGGCGAATAAACCTCTGGAGACGTTTACCGATGCGTTGGAGGCTTTTCGTACAGCGATGTCTTTTCGTTTTTTCACTTGGCTAACGCAGAATATTGATGTCTTTACCTCTCACAAAGCGGCTTTGGGCTACATTTGGGCTTAAAATTTGTTTAAGTCCCAGTAGTCATTTTTAGGCAGTGGTTTCAAAATATCTTTCATGAGTTTTGGAAAATTTATTAGCATATTTTATGATCTCCTTGAGGTTTATCTTTACTTCTACATCCTATCTATAATAGGCGTTTTTGTGTGACTTTTTACGACGTTCAACACTTCTGGCAGTTATCTTAACGGTGAGATAGGAAGTTTTGGTTTTGGGGAGTCGGTCGTCTATACCAAATTAGGTTATACTTCATCTTGGTAAGAAACGCTGTCATCTACCCAAACACCTAGAAACAATTGCTATTTTTCCTCAGATTGACAATAGTTCTAATTGTCTCCCCTCTAGGTCTTTAATCCTGATATTTTCTTGAGAATCTCTGGATAAATTTAAAGTTTTAATCACCTCTTTTGCCACCGCTTTTACCACCGGAATGGCCACAGAATTACCGAACTGTTTATAAGCTTGGACATCGCTGACAACAATCTGAAAACTATCGGGAAATCCCTGTAATCTTGCCCATTCTCTGGGAGTCATTCTGCGGACGAATAACTTATTTACCTCTCCTTTAATGCGAGTAACGGGAGTAAAATTAGTCAGTCTTTTATTGATAACTAAATTTCTTTCTTTTCCCATACCTCCCACCACAATAGCATTAGCGATACCATCGGGAGAAATAATCTCATAACCGAACCCATTACCTTTATTTTGGTGTCTATCCTTGTGTTTAAACAAAGTTTCTAAATACTGATTAGAGAGATAATATTTAACGCTGACTTCCTTTTCTTCTAGGATATCTTTGAGACAAGTTTCTTGATGGGTTGGTTGAGGATAGGAAAAATGGTAAATATT
>NZ_JASJFF010000257.1:0-7546 GCF_030065435.1 Microcystis sp. M53603_WE2 | reverse complement strand
CCTTACGGGCAGCTAAGATAATTAGAATTATTATGAGTAGATTTATATCTTGAATCTGCAAAACTATGGGAGTTGCTAAGATTACTCCTAAAATAGTGCCGCCAAGACGCTGTATAGCCTTTTGGATTGTGCCACCATAATCTGGCTGGAGAACAAACAGCACCGTGAAAGCCATCCAATAACCGTGATGCCAATGGAGTAAAATAGATACAAACATGGTAAAAGTAGTGACAGTGGCTAGACGCATAGCCGCAGTAAAATTAATCGACTCAAAAGTCCAGTTATTTTTCAATATTTCCCAAAAAGAGGTGACTGGAGTTAAAGAAACTGACTGGAGTGCAACCTTGACTTGCCTTTGGTGATCGAGGAGTAGGGTAATAGTGGCATCAATTTGTTCTGCCAAGTTTTTCAGAATCAGGATCAGTTTATGCAGATTAGGTGTGATGGTTTCCTGAGAATTACTGCCAATACGGAACTTTTTCCTTAAGTCCTGCACTTCCTGTTGTAAAGTTATGAGCATCGACAAGGTTTCTTGAGCAATTTCTTGGCGATGGCTTGTCTTCCTCAATTTAACTATCTCATCTAGGTTTTTCATTACCTTGATCAGGGTTTGGCAGGCTTGCTTGAGATCTGGTTCCATCTCAGCTAATTCTCTCTTACTTTGTCCGACCATCAATTCTGTCAGAGCAATGACTTCCCGATACATATCAGTTAGCTTCTCAATCAGAAAAATCAAGTACTGGCCTTCAATATGAGTGCCAGGTTGACTTCTATAAACCTCGTACCAGAGGCTATGAGCTTGGGCGGTCTCGCGTAGCGAGCGCGTTGCGACCATTGTTCCAGTTTGATATTGTGCTTGGGCTGTTTCCAGATCCCAGAGTTCGTCCTTATCGGCAATCTCAACTCGGGCAACAGTTTCGAGAAAATGGGTCAAGCTTTGGTAACTGGCAATGATGGCTTGTTTAACTGGCCTGTAGGGATCGTTGAGCCATATTACCCAGGGTCGAACCATTACCCAAATGCCGGCCAATAAGAGTAACCAAAATCTTTCTAGGGCTAGATCCAGATTGCCCGGTAGGTGAGTAGAGATAAACCAAAACACTGCCACTACCGGCGTTGTCAGATGAAGAGATGAGAAGGCAAAATGGATAGAAACTCAATGAAGGAAAAAAAACGATGAAATGTCCAGAATGTAAAAGTGACCACATCAATAAAAATGGTCATCGTGGTCAAAAACAAAACTATATATGTGTAAACTGTGGTCGCCAGTTCATCGATAGCTATGAAACCAAGGGCTATAGCGATGATGTTAAGCGCACCTGTCTGAAAATGTAGGTAAATGGCATGGGATTTCGAGGCATTGAGAGAGTGACGGGAGTCTCACGAACAACCATTATAGATTGGGTCAAACAAGTGGGAAAACTGCTGCCTGATTCCTATAATCCAGAAACGATTCCAGAAGTGGGAGAACTAGATGAATTAGAGACCTTTGTTGGTAAAAAAAAGAACAAAATCTGGCTCTGGACGGCTGTTGACCACTTTCGAGATGGAATTCTTGGATGGGTAATTGGTGGTCTCGCAAGGCGAGTGCCTTCGGCAACATAGTGCAGAGACATTTCAACGTTTATGGCAAGCTATCTCATTTTGGCAATGTTATTTTTGGGTAAGTGATGGAAATCCAGTGTATCCAATATTTATCCCTGATGGGGATCAGATTGTTAGCAAAACTTATAGGACAAGGGTAGAGGGAGAAAATACAAGATTACGTCATTACTTAGCGCGTCTTCATCGTCAGACTCTCTGCTATTCAAAATGTGTCAAAATGTTAGAAAATTCCCTACCGCTTCTAATTCATTACCTTAAGTTTAAGGATGTTCCAGTTCCCTACACTTTTGCTTGATTCATCTTTACATCTGACAACGCCAACCACAGAGACACAAAGAACACAAAGTCAAAACAGATAGGGTTTGCTGAATAAATCTAAAAACCTTGTTGGGTAAGACTTTTAGACCTTTTGTCAATCAAAAAGTACCAGATATGGGAGTGATCGGGGGTAAAATTGGGTGCATCTCATTTTTGTAAATCTACCGAGTTGGTATTTTTAAAGGGAAACTATCTTCTAAAATTGGTCATCACTTCCGATTTTATCGCTCAATCCAAGCCTTTGGGGGGTTCTACCCCCCAAACCTACCGTTGGGGTCGTGGCGCCGCCCCCAAACCCCGGAGCGCATTAGTTTTTCGGTGGGATGCTTACAGACAGCCGCTGATATATCTGTAATAATTTAAGAGTCACTGATAATTGCCGATTGCCGGTATTTCTGCAAATGTGAGATGGACTCATCAGTTATCATTTATCAGATGCGAGTTATCAGTTCACTGATTACTGTTTACTGAACACTGAAAAAAAGCTCCCCACTTTCCACTATCCTATTAAACAGGATTGAGAATGACTAACTATTTTCTCATCGGTCAGAGCGAGGTAAAATTATAGATTATGGAATCACCGATCGAACGTTTTCGACTATCTCAAACCGCCAAAGATAGCCTAATAAAATTAAAACGCTACACCAAAATTGACCAATGGAATATCCTCTGTCGTTGGGCTTTTTGTCGTTCCCTTGCTGAACCGAGTCTCCCCTCTCCCGTTCCCATTCCTGCCGATAGCAATGTAGAATTATCTTGGAAAGTATTCGGGGGAGAAATGTCCGATATTTTCTTAATTGCCCTCAAACAACGTTGTCATCAAGACGGATTAGGAACCGATAAAGAAACTCTAACTCAACAATTTCGCTTACATTTACATCGCGGGATCGGTTATCTTGCCGGGGATGCCAAGCTAAAGAAAATCGATAATTTAATCGAATTAGAGAGGGAAAATCTCAGAGAATCTTAATCAAGAATGATCTGTTTTCAGGGGGAGCGCATCTCAAACGCTATTGACAATTGGCCAATTTTGTGATGGTATAGCAGTTTTCCTCAGGATGAGGCATGGGCAAGGGGCTTAAGCCCCTTGTTGGCAAAACTTGTCGATACCTCAGTAACGTGAAAAGCGCTATATTTAAAAGAGGGCGGCTATCGGGGGATGAGAAAAAATGGAAAATTTAATCGAGGAAGCACTAAGCCATCGAGCGATTAATCATCCGTATTTACTGGCTTTAGAAAAAGGAGAATTTCAACATATTGATGAAGTTCTGACAGACTTTGCCAGTCAATACGGAGCTTATAGTGACTGGTTTTCCCGTTATTTAACAGCAGTAATATCAAAGCTAGAAAATCCCACTCATCGAAATCACCTGCTGAAGAACTTAGCTGAAGAAAACGGACATCTACACGATGAAGATCTCGAAGCAATCCGTAAATTAGGTATTAAGGACGAGTGGGTACAGGAAATTCCTCACCCACAGTTATTCAAGCGTTTTCAAGAAGCGATGGGAGTAGATAGCACGCAAACGCCTTGTGTTGAAGTGGAAATCTGGCGTGAATCATTCTTATCGCTGCTCCAGAATGGAAGTTCACTCCAAGCTATTGGAGCGATAGGTTTAGGGACTGAATCTGTTGTTAAATTTATCTACAAACACATTATTGAAGCGATCAAAAAACATACATCATTATCCTTGCAGCAATATGTATTTTTTCCTTTACATACAGAAGTGGAGGATGAACACAGCTTAACTTTAGTTGAGATTGCTAAAGAATTAGCCAGTGAAAGCGAACAGGCTGTTCTGGAATTACGGAAAGGAATGTTAAAAGCCTTAAATCTACGTGCTGCTTACTGGGACAATATGTATGAACGTGCGTCGGCGTTAGATAAATCTTTGACATCATCAGACCAACTCAAGATTGTTACGCTTTTCACTAAAATGATTAAAGGCAAAAAGCTGTCTAATCAGGAACAGGAACTTTTATTGCATCAAATCAATGACGTGCGTATTGGATTGACGGAAGACTTATCTACTGTTCCAGTGGAAAAACTACTACCCGGATTGAGTTCACTTTTGCTATACGGGATGCAAACGGAAAAGCACAAGGAAGAAGTTCTGAACCTGTTAAATTGGCTTGCAGATCCATCTAATGAATGCCAATGCTCTCAAACAATATTAAGGCTTGCATCACAACTTTACCATGATTTTCAAACAGTGCGACTGGGAGCATTGACCGAAAAAATCAATGAACAAAAAAGCTTGACTCATGTGCAAGAAGGTAAAGAGCTTATTTCAACAATCAGCGCCAGCAACTTAGAAGCCTTATACAACAATAAGGTTGATAAACTCAATATTGACTTTAACGTATTTCGCCTACCATTTGATCTAGAAGTTTTAGATCCACGCCTAGTTATAGTCAAGCCAGGAAAAGCGAATGAAATGCACAGACACGCACATGAAACCGTATTTGTATTTCTTCAGGGTCAAGGAAAAGTTATTGTTGATCAATACGAAAACGAGGTCGAACCGGGTACTTTTGCTGTTATTCCCCGTTGGTGTGTGCATCAATCTGTGAACTTAGGAGAAGAAGAGCTAATTTTTCTGGCGATAGCTGATTTTGGATTAACTGGTAAAAGTTTTATGGGTAATTACTTACACAGTGCTAGACTAAAACAAAATTAGTGCAAATTTTATCACGTTAGATAGGTATGAAAGCAACACAAGAAACCAAAAAACTTTACGACGAAAGCGCAGGAGACTGGAAACGAGTAGAACCGATTTTGCTTTCTGATTACTCCGCACGTCCCTTTGTCATTGATTTATGTGAACCGATTGTCAACAAGAATATATTAGATCTAGGCTGTGGGGAAGGTTATGTAGGAAGAGAGTTAATTAACCGAGGCGCTCAATCTGTTCATGGGATTGATATTTCATCGCAAATGATCGAGCAGGCCTTGATTCAAAAAAACGAGCATCAGATTACTAATGCTTCCTATGAAGCTGGTGATATTCGTGATTTTGCGGTCACTGAGTCCGAACAATACGATTTAGTTCTGGCTATGTTTCTGTTCAACTACTTAAATGTTTCAGAAACTATTAGCACGCTGCAGAAAGCCTACCAACTTTTGAAATTCGGTGGCTATTTCCTGTTCGCCGTCCCCCATCCCTCTTTACCTTTTCTGAAAAAAGATAAGTTTCCGTTTTATTTTAACCCGAAAGCTGGCTATTTTTCCGGACGCGATCAATTATTCCCCGGTGAGATTTGGCGCCGAGATAGAAAAGCCGTCGCCGTGCAATGTGTTCATAAAACTATGGAAGATTACTTCACATCTCTTCGTTTAGCAGCATTCACAAAAATGCCAGAAGTTTATGAACTAAAAATTAATCAGGAACATTTAGAACTAGACCCAGAATTTTTTACTCCGCTCATTGACCTTCCCCTTCACGTTGCTTTCAAAATTCAAAAATGATTATACCGATTTCTGATCCTAATATTTCATTACTGACTTGGAAAAAATTGCCTGATCCTTCTCAACTATTTTTTCATGTACCAGAATCATTAGTCTTGGATTTACTAAAAAGAAGCAATCACAAATGGCTTGAAAAACCCAACGAAATAGGACAGGAAACAGTCAATAAAAATCTTGATTTTTTCCTACCATTTCGTGAGAAATTGCTCCAGAAACCAGGCATAATTATTTTCCGATTAGAACCGGAATTAACAGAAATAGAAATGCGGTTAATTTATGCTTTTATTTCTCGCATTTTTGGACTGCTAAACCACCGCTATGGCTATTTTTTTGATGTAATCGATCGAGGAATGGATTACACTAAAAAAGCTATACCCGTTTCGATGACGAATACAGAAACTGGCTATCATACCGATAGTACAGCCAAAAACTACTTCCCTGATATTGTTGGCTTACTGTGTCTTGCTGCCGCGGATGAGGGAGGAGATTCCCTGGTAGTAAACGCCGCCAATTTGTATCAATATTTCTGGCAACACCATACAGACCTAGTTCCCTATCTTTACGAACCTTTGGCGCGCGATGTGATTACACCTGGAGAGATTAATTCTCAAGAAGCTATTCAAAATAATAATTTCCCCTTATTCTCAACAGATTCTCAGGGTCTGGTTTTTCGTTATATGCGGTACTGGATTGAAGTCGCTTACTCCAAACTAGAAATAGCGCAACCGGAAGCTATCACAAAAACACTCGACATCATCGACGACTTTTTTTCAAAACCAGAAAATACAGTCCGCTTCAAAATGAAAAAAGGTGATGTATTTTACCTTAATAATCGCTTTTTATGCCACAATAGAACCGCTTTTAAAAATTCAGGAAAACCCCGACAGATGGTCCGTAGTTGGATTAACCTTTAAACAAAATACGTCCAAGGGAGAAAGTGAACTGGTCAAGGTACAGAGTACAATGACCTCAACTTCCTTGTCACTCCTTCAGGGGTTCAAACTCACCCTAAAAAACCTTCGGTCGGCCTAAAGTAGTGATATAGATAACTGCTTCATCGGAGGGAATTCCTAACACTTCATTAACTTGATCATCGAAAAAACCACCGATACCACTAACCCCTAACCCCAGATGAATAGCCGCTAAATTTAATCTCTGTCCCAAATGACCCGCATCTGCATGAAGATAACGATAGACTCGATCGCCATATTTAGCCACTGCTTTTGACAGATCCGCCGTATGAAAAACCACAGCGGCCGCATCTCGTCCCAAATCCTGACCTAAACAGAGATAATGTAACTCTTGCCAGAAATTTTTAAAGCGAATTTGCCGCAATTCTTGGGCTTTGGGAGCATAATAATAACAGCCTTCCTCTAATCCGGTTACTGCCGAAACAGCGATAAAAGTTTCCAATAAATCCAGAGCAAAATAATCGGGATTGGGATCGAGATTTTGGCCGGCATAATCTTGGGGTTGATAGGTGAAATGCAGCAGCGCTCGCAATTCGTCTAAACTGAGACTAGCGCCACTATAAGCGCGGGTAGATCTGCGTTTAAGCATCGTACTTTCCAGATCGATTAAATCTTCCCCCCAATTGACGGGACGGGATGTCACGGAAACTTTTAGACAAAAAGGAAAATTATATTTATCTTCCCAATTAGAGGGGGTAACAGTTGCTTCTATCTTCTCATCTGTAGCTATGATAGTGGCTCGGTGTAGGGAGTTTAATAATTCTCCCTCGGGAATTTCGGGATAAAGAGTCGTGGTTGCCGAAGGGAGTGCCGTGGTACTATGGGGGAGATTTTGCCGGATATTGAGCAGATCTGCCAAAGGAATCACCGTCATGACACTTTCTTTCTCGGAATCGAGATAAAGCAATTCATTCATCTGGATATCGTTAAAACCACCGATTAAATGGGCGCGATAGTCATTAATCGAGGCTGATAGCTCAATATTGCCCAATAAATGCCCTGTATCGAGGAAAATACGCCGATAAGCTCGATCTTCGTAGCGCCAAGCAGACCGATAAAAAATGGCACTGGTAACTACAGCGATATCGGTATTTTCTAAAACAGGATTCCAGAAACAAGCAGATTGTAGGTTGGTCCAGACATCACTTTCCCAGAATAAAAGCAGCGAGTGACTTTGACCTTG
>NZ_JASJFF010001067.1:0-6282 GCF_030065435.1 Microcystis sp. M53603_WE2 | reverse complement strand
GAAAAGTCATGATCAAGCTAGAGGTTTAAAGACTGAGCGGGTTCCAATTATTTTTATTAATAAATATTTTACACAATTCATACCAGGTAAGCAAGAGGGCTACGCCACTACTACCGAATCATTACCAAGCGAGTTTTGATCTTTTACCATAAAACAGGAATCTTAGCCAAAGCTTCAGCCGTAAAGCGTTTCGCTAAATCTCCCGTCCCAGACTTCACAAACTCTTGTACTGCTAAGGTGATAAGTAAACCTGCTGTTAATGGCTCAGTCATTTTTAAATTTTCCTCTAATAGTAATTCAAATTGGGTTTGAGACTCTAAACGTTTGGAGAAAAATAAAATCTCTAAATTTTCAATCTCTTCACTCTCATGGCTCTCTTGGATCTGGTGGGTAAAATGTATTCTAAGATACAGTCTTGCGGGCGAGGGGGTGGAACGAAAGCTAAACCTACCAAACCCGGGGCGTAAACTCCGCATCATTTAAAATTATTACATTTTCCCCTGACTGCACCAACACAAATAAACCCTGACGACAAGCGTAACTCGCCACCTCATTGGGAACAATCATCGCTGCCACCGCTCCCAAAGCCTTTACATCTCGAAAACGAGGCATTAACCGCTTAAACTTGGCCAAACGTTGTAAATGCTCATCCACATCCCTTTGAGTTAACTTACTTTTGACCTCCACTAAAATGGCATCGGTATCATTTACTACCAATAGATCAATCTCTAAACCCTCATTATCCCGTTTTACCGAAATGCCAGGGTGAAACTCATGCACATCAATACCCCGCTCCTGAAACAGACGCACCACCGCAGGACGCACTTGCCACTCGACAAATTCTCCTAAACGATTGCCCAACTCCCCAATCTGCTGACTAACCCTGTTAATTTGCTTATCTGTTTCTTTTTGAGCTTGGGATAACTCTTGTTGGGATTGGGCCAATTCCTTTAGTATTTCCCGAATGTCTTCAATAGTAGCTGTCATAATGAATTTTCTCAAGTTAAAATGAAATTTTCTCTATTATAGCCCGATCGCTTTTTCTCCCTTGAAGTAACTGTTCAGGGGGTAGGGTTGATTCATGAATCAACCCTACAATGAATCAACCCTAGTTCAGGGGGGGACAAAATCTGATAATCTAAAAAGACGTAGAAAAGAGCGGCTACTGTGAGAGAGTAGTATCCATGCCTCTAGGAAAGGCAGTTCTTCTCCCTCTCTGCTGCCCCTGGAGAGTCCTTCCACAGAGTCAATGCCACTGGCGGCTTGACATCCCCCCCCCCTGAACGGTTACAATAAACTTAAGAGTTATTCCTTCTGTTCTTCAGGGGGATTTTTGAGGAGTTCACAAAGTTGGGAGGTCTGGTGGCATTGAGGGGAGGGATGCCAAGCAATGCTCTTTTATTCAGCGTGTTGGCGGTATTCCTCTAACATTCGGGTCAGTTCTCCTACTAGCGGTTTGTTTTGTGTTATTTTTTTGTAAAAAATTGTTACAAAAGTTACCAGTAAACGGAATTATGCTAGAAACCAAAACAATAGAGACAGACAAAAAAAATAAAGCTATTAAATTAATTATGAAGGGATTAAGTATTCAATGGCTTCCCTTGATAACTATTGTGGTACTTTCAAAGGCTAAGATTATTCCTGATAAATCACCCTTATTAGGCGTGTTAGCATTTATTGTATTAGGATTATTAATATATGGATATTTTCCTTTTGTTAAGGGTTGTTCTCGTTACATTCAAAGTAAAGGATACTCACCTAGTTGGGGGATAGTAGGATTACTTAGTTTTGTTGGCTTATTTCTTTTATCGGCAATTACTCCTAAAAATACCGTTATATCCTCAGAAGATTTATCTGAAGAACAGTCAACGACTACTCCTTTTGAAAAAATTAACCTTGTAGAAATTTTTTTATTCTACAGCATAGGTTTACTATACACAATGGTGATCTGTGCAATGCCACTTTTTAAACTTAATAATTGGGACTATACGGGATTTTTCAACGAAACAAGTGGACAAAGAACAATTTTCTTCGCATTCTACATCTTTCTGTGGTTATTGTTAGTTATAAGAGATTTAAAAATAGCAGATTTTAAACTCAAAGATTTTATTCCTAATCTGAAAATCTCTTGGCGAATAATTACTGAAATAGCGATTATCTACACTACTTTTTCGATCTCATTGGGTAGGTTAATTTATTATAGTTTTTCTTTAATATTGCCTGACCATTTTTCTTTAATATTGCCTGACCATATGGAAAAAATAATTAATCAATATAATCCTCAAGATTTTGGAATGTTTTTACTTGATTTTTTAATTGACATTTTAATAACGTATCCATTCCATATTTTTTTATTTCAAGGAATTTTATTACAAAAAATATCTCTTAAAGTGGGAAATAAAAAAGCTATTTTAGTGATACTTCTTATATTTTTTATATTGTGGCTTCCTACGTTTAAGCCCAATTTCCTAGTTAGTTTGTTTTACATATTGATCTTATCCATTTTATTGTTTAAAACTGCCAATTTATTAGATATATTTGTTTTTGGGGCAATTACAACCCTAATGTCTAATATGTTATGGTTTATTTTTTATGCTCAAAACTTCAACTTTCCCTATCTTTCAATTCTTGAGTATAGGAAAATAAATGAACCTTTTTTAGTTCTATACTCAATTTTAGGAGTTATATCTTGCATCTTTTTAGTTAAGTTTATTCGTAATAACTTTCCTAAAGAAAATGACAAAATTCCTTATTTAAAAAATAGAGAAAAGTTATTAAGTCAGCAATTCTAAATTTGCGCTGTAGCAAAGGTTTCAGGTTTTAGTTCACATAATACGGGCTAAAATTTAATGGGATTAACGATTCTATTTCACAAGACTTCAGGTTTTTAGCATGATAGTACACATGGAATTGCCCCAAAAACCGCCTTTAAAATGTTGGTAACCGTTCAGGGGGGGACGAAATCTGGTAATCTAAGGGGCATGGATGAGAAGCACCAACGGTTGATACCAGGAATTGGTGCAGGGGATTGGGAAAGAACGACCGCCAACGTCAGACAGCTAGTAGTGCAGTTAGGTTTGAAGATAGAACAGCTAGAGCAACGGTGCTGTGGCGGCGCACTAGCTTTGGTTCTCAAAGTGAGGCGGGTAGTGTTTTTGTGGCGCGGATGCTGACGTTAGTTAGCAAAGGCAGTTCTTCTCCTTCTCTGCTACCCCAGGAGAGTTCTTCCACTGAGTCAATGCCACTGGCGGCTTGACATCCCCCCCCCTGAACGGTCACAATGAGACTATACGCCTTATGTAAGTTAAAAGCTGGAATGGTGTAAACTCGTTCGATAGATTATCTCTCTAGTCGGAGTGTTGGACTCAAACACTTGATCCCTAATTAGGTTGTTTTAGGTCACATCAAGAGTAATACTTTATTAGGTTTCTTACAGGAAATTTTAAAGGTTTGAGCCTTCGGTAAATCTTTCGAGGTAGCCTAGTTATCTTATGTCAAAAATAGCTTGAGCGATTTTTTCAGAGGATTTTCCTGGTCTAAAGTAATATCCTCTGAATGCTTATAATGTTACAAATTAAGTGATTTTTACTCATTTCAGTACAATGGCAAAGAATCAAGCCGAATCTATGTCTGATCAGAATCATCAGCAGCCAGATATGGGTGCGAAGAAAACAACACAGGCTAGGATAGAACATCAGGATAATAATCAAATAAAAACGGGAATTGATCCTAAAATTAATTCGGAAAAAACGTTTAAATATTCGGAGCCAACAGGAAGATTAGGGGAGATAATCCTGCGCTTAATGCCGGTCGGTCTTTTGCTCGGAGGACTGAGTTATTGGGCGATAGTTGGCAAGATTCCGACTCCTATTCAAGGACGAGCGGTCATTTTGATTCCTCGTTCTATTGTTAATATCGAACCCCGTCAAGGTGGGCGGGTGTTAACCCTCCTGATTCAACCGGGAGATTCTGTCAAAAAAGGGCAATTACTGGCAACTTTAGAGTTTCCTGAATTAGAAACAGAATTAAAGGATAAAAAGGATAGACTAGCAGCTCTCAAGCAGCAGGATAAAAGAGTTGACTCTATTGAAGTGAGTCGTCGCCAATTGAATGCAGCCTCAATAGATCGCCAGCAAAAGGCGAATCAGCTTCAGATTAAAGCACTTCAAGTTCAATTATCCAGTAATCAAAAACAGCGAGAGGCTTATCTCTCCCATGCTCGATACCTTAAAAATTTCCAGAACTCAACGGATCAAAGACTAGCCGCCTACGATAAACTTATCGAAGAGGGGGCTGTCGCCAAGCTAGATTTTCCCTCCTATTTGTTTCAGTTCAATAATCTAGAGGCTTCTAATAGTATCAATCGCGTCCAAATAGAACTCGGTCTCGCGTAGCGAGCGCGTTGCGACCGCCTGAAGGGGGTTGATGAAAGCCTGCCAGTAGTTGAACACGGGCGGCACAGAATAATATACTAAACACAGAAAAACGGCAAATAGACCTCCAAGATACAGCCAGTGATATTCTTCGTTACAATGCGATCGCTGACCAGCAACGAGAGATTAATACGTTAAAAACCACTATTCAAGCCAACAAAAATGTAGTGAGTCTGTACAACGGCCAGATTTTAGACTTATCTGTTAATCCGGGGGAAGTTCTGGCTCCGGGGGGGGCGCATCGGTACGTTAGAAGTCTCCAATCTAAAGGCCAAGACCAACGTGGTGGCATTGTTTAAGAGTGGTGATGCCAAACGATTAGAACCGGGCAAGGAAGTAGAAGTCGTTCCCGATCTCTATGATCGCGAACGCTATGGGGGTATCGTCGCTAAGGTAATTACCGTCGATCAGCAGCCGGTAACTGTGGCAGAACTGGCAAATATAGTCGGAAGTAATGAACTCGCCAGCAAGCTGTTTCTGGGTAGGGATGAAGACGATCGCGATAAGCCTATACCCGTCAATGCCAGTGTTATCAAAGCCACTTTAGCCCTGAAGGTCGATCGCAATACACCGAGTGGTTTTTACTGGACCCAAGCCAAGGGGGCGCCCCAAACAATTACCAACGGGACCACCGCAGATGTCCATGCCGTGGTGGAAGAGCGTTCTTTGGTGAGTTATATAACCCCTGCTTTTCGCTGGATTACAGGGGTGTACGACCGTTAACCACAATCTTGCGAGCGTAAGTAGCTGAAAGAAACAACGACTAGAATAAACGGTTAAACCTAATATGGAAAATCCGAAAAGACGTTCTCAATGGTGGACTTGGTGGTTTAAGTGGTGGATTATTGCCGCAGCCTTTGTCTTAGTAATCCTGATCCATAGTGAGCCTCCTCAGCTTTGGTTTTGGTTGGTGACGTTTTTGGCACTGATTTTATATGGGATTGAGCGAGCGATTAATGAATAAAATGAGTAAGCCGAAAAAGGATATAGAGATACCTTGGACAGTAAAAACGGGCTAATGATCAGACAGGGATTGAAATTTTCCCTGGGTGCTGCTCTCTTAACGAGTTTCTTTTGGCACCGAGGAAATGTTTTAGACAACTTTGTCTATCCCGTCTTTGGCTATGTATCTGTACTGATTGAGCCATCGATGGGAGGTGCGGTCGCAACGCGCTCGCTACGCGAGATCGCCGCAGGTTTGGGGCGTTTGGGGGGAAGTGCTTTGGGGGGAATCATTGCCGCTATCCTGGTGAACGCCTACGGAATCCAAGGCTCAAGTTTTTTTGTCATTCCCTCTCTCACCTACATTTTAGCCGCCCTGATCTGTGAAACTTACCGATGGCAAGCCGCTTATTCCCAAGCCACACTACTGGGCGCTTTAATTGCCATGAGAGTGGTAGGAACATCAGCACAACAAAATATCTGGCTCTATTTGCGGTCGCAACGCGCTCGCTACGCGAGATCGCACCTCATCGATAACTGGATCGGAATCGCTGTGGGAATTGCTGTGGCCTTACTATTTTGGCCCCAGAATACTCGAGCCGATCTCAACCGGAACTTGATGGGAATCCTTCAAGATATACCGCGCTTGTTCCAAAAAATCCTCGATCGCTACCTAAAAACTGATGGAGACAAGCAGGATTATCCTCTTTCTATTGAGCAGAACGAGCTTAACTTAGTCAATCAGATTAAAAAATCAACGCAAACTAGCCTTTCAATGCTCACAAAAGGGTAATGATTCGGTAGTAGTGGCGTAGCTCTCTTGCTTACCTGGTATGAATTGTGTAAAATATTTATTAATAAAAATAATTGGAACCCGCTCAGTCTTTAAACCTCTAGCTTGATCATG
>NZ_JASJFF010000013.1:0-5663 GCF_030065435.1 Microcystis sp. M53603_WE2 | reverse complement strand
TGCCACCACCGAGGTGATTTTCTCCCCTTTGGGAATCTCTAACAGTTGCACGATGGGAACGCCGCGAGCGGTACGGGAACCGGTGGGGATATGATAGGCATTGAGACTATAGACAACCCCGCGATCGGTGAAAAAGAGAACGCTATCGTGATCGCGGCAGGTGATAAAGTGATCGATGCCGTCGTCTTCTTTCATTTTCGCGCCAGCTTTGCCCCTTGTTGCCCGATTTTGGGACTCAAAGGTATTAACGGGCATTCTTTTGATGTAACCCTGTTCGGTGACGAGAATTAAGGCCTGTTCGTTGGCAATCAGGTCAGTTTCGGCGATTTCTCCTTCCCGTTGTTCAATATGACTGCGACGGGGGGTAGCGTGAATCGTTTTGATCTGTTGCAGTTCTTCCTCGATAATGCTGTCGATCCGTTCTTTTTTGGCTAGAATATCCTGAAGATCGCCGATTTTTGTCAGTAATTCCCCGTGTTCTTGCTGAATTTTCTCCGATTCTAGGGCGGTTAACCGTCGCAGCTGCATTTGTAGGATTGCGTCCGCTTGCACCTCTGAAAGACCAAAATTCTGCACTAATCCCTCTTTTGCACTAGCTGTGTCGGCAGCACTGCGAATCAGGGCAATGACTGCATCGAGACTAGCGAGGGCAATTAGTAAACCCTGAAGGATATGATCCCTTTCCTCGGCCTTGCGGAGTTCATAACGGGTACGACGGGTGATCACTTCTACCCGAAAATCGAGGAAAACGCGGAGAAACTCCCTTAAAGTCAGTAATCTCGGTTCGTTATCGACTAATGCCAACATATTCGCCCCAAAATTCGACTGGAGGGGCGTTTGTTTATAAAGATTGTTGAGGACGACGCGGGGATAGGCATCCCGTTTCAGTTCGATCACCACCCGGATGCCGTCGCGATCGCTTTCGTCCCGCACATCGGAAATACCGTCTATTTTGCGATCATTGACCAAATCGGCGATTTTTTCGATTAATGCCGCTTTATTGGTTTGATAGGGCAGTTCGGTGATGATAATAGCATCTCGATCGGGTCTTCCCCTTTGTTCGATGGTTTCAAAGGAGGCGACTCCCCGCAGGGTAATGGAACCCCGGCCGGTGGTGTAAGCTTCCTGAATGCCGTCTCTGCCAAGGATATGCCCCCCGGTGGGAAAGTCCGGCCCTGGGATATAACGCTGTAATTCCGTATCGGTGAGATCCGGGTTATGGATGAGGGCAACGGTTCCATCGATAATCTCGGCCAGGTTGTGGGGGGGAATATTGGTGGCCATACCGACGGCGATCCCCGATGAGCCATTAATTAGCAGTTGTGGGACTCTAGAGGGCAAAACCACGGGTTCCTGTTGGGAACCATCGAAGTTATCGGCAAAATCGACGGTTTCTGACTCGATATCCTGTAGTAGGGCGTTGGTGGCCAGGGTGTGCAGACGACACTCGGTATAACGCATGGCTGCCGGGGGATCGTTATCGATCGATCCGAAGTTACCATGACCGTTAATCAGGGGATCGCGCATGGAGAAATCCTGGGCCATGCGGACGAGGGCATCGTAAACAGCAGTATCCCCGTGGGGGTGGTATTTTCCTAATACTTCCCCGACGACTCTAGCGCATTTCCGGAAGGGGCGATCGGGGGTTAATCCTAGTTCGTACATCGCATAAAGAATGCGCCGGTGTACGGGTTTCAGTCCGTCCCTAGCGTCGGGCAAGGCGCGCCCAACGATGACGCTCATGGCGTATTCTAGGTAGGAACGGGACATTTCATTGCTTAAGTCTGTGGGGACGACATGATCCTGGGCGGCGGTCATAGGGGGGTTAACTCCAATAACAAGGCAAAAAAAGCGTTTTTGTGAGTAAATTCGCTAAAAATCGGGTTTTTACCCTTTTGATGTGCAAAATATGCCCATTTGTACGACTATTTTACCATAAAATCCCTCTTTTTTGGGGTTTGAGGCGGCACTCAAACTTTTGCCGAAAGTCTCTTCCCTCATTCCGGCCCGATCTTGACACTCTGTGGACTATCTGTCACAATATTGTCATGTAGGCCATTTGTTCTTAAAGTAATGGATTTGCAATTGTCATTATTTCCAGATAATCAACCAAGTCAGGCGGTAAGCAAACAGAAAAAAGCCAAGTTAGGTCGTTACGAAAGAATTCAGCGCGAACTAGCAACGGTAAAGCGTGATCCCTATCAAGTCCTAGTCGATGTTAACGTTCCGCTTAAGCCTCTCAATAGCTATAATTTTATCGATCTATTCTCCGGTGCGGGCGGTATAACCCAAGGTTTATTGCAAGCAGGTTTTAACCCTGTAGCCAGTGCAGAAATTAGCCCGATCGCCTCAGCAACCCATCAAAAGAATTTTCCCAATTGTCATCATTTTTGTGGTGATATACATGATTTTAATACTCAAGAATGGTTGGCCAAAATTGGCAATCCATTCATTCATCTTGTGGTGGGCGGACCACCATGTCAAGGATTTTCTGTTGCTGGAAAACGAGATGCTAATGATCCGAGGAATCATCTCTTTCAAGAATTTATCCGCCTTGTTTCTGAAATACAGCCTTGGTACGTTGTCATGGAGAATGTACCCGGTATTCTAACAATAAAAAAAGGAGAAATTAAGCAAAATATTCTGGAAGCTTTTCAAAGTATTGGCTATGGAAATATTTCAATAGCAATTCTTGAATCTGCCGCCTATGGCGTTCCTCAAATAAGACCAAGAGCTATTTTCATAGCTAATAGATTTGGGCTGCCAAATCCTTATCCAAGTCCTCAATTAGTACCGGAGAAATACCAACCGATTGAAGCCGCTATCTGCGATTTACCTGCTTATGAACCTCTTCCCAGTATCAATCACGAATGGACTCGTCACTCCCCCGAATATATGGCCAGAATAGCTCAAGTTCCTCCCGGGGGTTCCTTATATGAAAGTTATGTTGATGCCTTCAAACGACAGTATCGGGGTAAGCCAAGTATGACAATTAAAGAAAATCATGGCGGTACTCATATCCATCCCTATTTAAATCGGGTTATTTCAGCCAGAGAAATGGCTAGATTACAAACTTTTCCCGATTCCTTTATTTTTGAAGGAACAATGAAAAAAGCGATGTGGCAAATTGGAAACGCCGTACCTCCACGTTTGGCAGAGTGTATTGGCTATGCTCTTATTCCCTACTTAAATCTAATAGCTACAGGTAATAAAAATATTGGAGAGGTGGCAAGATAAATCACCGCTCTTCAGTCAATTTGATATTAAGAGAATTACGCCATGTTTCCAAATCATACCAACCGCAACCTACACAGCCATGTTCTGCTTCTGCTCCAGATTGAGGAATATTTTCCGGCCAGTTCTCTCCACCGGAATACCAAAATCTGATATCCATTGGTGTTCCTCGCTTACCAGTTTTAATACATTTTTCACAACTTCTTGACTTTAATAAATTATGATTTCCCGCACTATCTTTTTTGAGAAGCTGAAACTTGTTTCTCATCTCAGCTACACTCATATTGACATCATGACTTGGTTCACTTATCCCCCAACGTTCCATAGGAAAACGATGGTCAATAACCAGTTCATGTGACTGTCTGATTCTGTTTTCAATCACATCTTTATATCGATAAAACTCCAAAATTCTAGCCACTAATTGAGGCGGTATGTTGGCAGAGGCATTCGCCGCTCGCATCTCTCCAGTCCATCGATCCCAAGTTGTTGTTTTCTGACAAATTGGACAGTATTCTCGTTTTGTTTCTATTACTAGCCCCTGGCGACCGCTCCTATTTCCGCGCTCTAATCCTTGGATACCACCGCCACCAGCATATTGCTCCGATGCTATTTTTTTCCCTTCACAGGTACGACAATGCCAAGCTCGATCTGATAATAACTCGAAGACTTTGTACTGTGATGAACCCTGTTTAAACTTTGCTTTTATAGCTTCTACTAAATCAGAACTCATTCCGGTTTCTCTATTTCTATCTCTAAATTTTCCAGTAATTGGGATACAGTTATGTTTAAGCCCTTCGCCAGAGTGACAAGAGCGGTAAGAGAAGGATTTCTTACTCCTCGCTCTAGTCCAGATATATAGGTACGATCAAGATGGCAACGTAGCCCTAGTTCTTCTTGTGATATGCCTAAAGCTGCTCTATGCTCTCGGATCATTAACCCCAATGCCCTTAAAATTACTGCTTTTGATTTTTCCATAAAGTCTATAATCGTCCTTAGTGGACGATAAGTCCACGGACTATATGTCACAGGAATAATTTTCCTCTCCTCCCGTCAACCAAACAGCCTCTTAATCAGAATCAAAAGATCGTCAAGGCAGCTCACAGGGGGACAAAATCAGATTTTTTAGCAGTTTTTCCCTCGATAATTTAGGATAAAATAAAAATGCGATCGAGAGTTAATATTATGGCCCGATCGGCAGCTCAAGAATCGATGATGATTGAGCTTAATGATCCCTTAACTCTAGCGAACGCTATTATCCTGATTTTCCGAGCGCAAAAATTACCCCAAAATGCTTACCCCTCTCCTCTGGCAAAGTGCCAATCCCCACCCCGATAATCTGGATAATTTCCAAATTATTAGCCAATGGTGGCAAGATTTAAATCTTAAGGAAGTCTTCTGGCAACAGCGTTTAATTCCCGATACTGGCTCTCTGGAAGATATTAATTGGGAGCAGCAAGGTTTTGATGAAAAATTTAGCATCCAAATGCCTCAAATTCGGGGGATTACCCTCTATTGGCATAAATCTACTTTTGCTGACGAAAGAAGCATGACACCTAAACAATTAATTTTAGATCGGGAACAGGAGCAGTTATATATTTATCCCCAATCCCAACCTAATTTAGTTATTCGGGTGACGAAACCCCATCTGGTTTATCAAAAATTCGAGCTAAAAAATCCTCTCCTGGTTGGCAAAAAAGCAGAAAGTGAATATATTTTACTGATCAGGGATAAAGAACAGCAAATAGAAGTTAAAATTAATCTCAGTCCTGAAAATTATCGGCAATTTCTAGAAACCATGACCGAGGATCAATAATGTGGCAGGGAAACCTAGAACTAATTTACACGCAAAAAAATCTCGCAACCGAGATTAATCACGTCTATGCTACCGCCCCTTTAAAAGTACAAAGACCTTTTTATCCCGAAGGAAAAAACCTTTGTCATACGGTGATTTTACACACGGCGGGGGGAATAGTTTGCGGTGATGTTCTTCAACAAAAAATTCATCTCCAAGCCGCTAGTAATGCCCTGATTACCACTGCTTCTGCTGGAAAAGTTTACCAGAGTAATGGTCAAATGGCTCAACAATTAATCGAGATTAAAATCGATGACAATGCTGGTTTAGAATGGCTACCCCAAGAAACAATTATCTTTAATGGTGCGGTATTTCGCCAACATTTACGAGTGGATTTAGGGGAAAATAGCAGTTGGTTGGGATGGGAAATTACCCGTTTTGGTCGCAGTGCGCGAGGCGAGAAATTTTTAGCGGGAGAATGGCATTCTAATTGGGAAATTTGGCGATCGGGACAACCTTTATGGCTCGATCGCTCCTTCCTGTTGGGTGGTAAAATGATCGAGGGATTTTCTGGTTTAAATAATAGTGCCATGATCGGTACTTTAGTTTATATCGGTCAACCGGTGGGAAGAGATTT
>NZ_JASJFF010000086.1:0-1536 GCF_030065435.1 Microcystis sp. M53603_WE2 | reverse complement strand
GGTGTGGGGTGTGGGGTTTTACCGATTTTGAGGGGGTCAATTACCTAATTTTCAGGGAAAAAGTAGCTGAATTTCCCCCTGATCACTCCCATATCTGGTACTTTTGGATTTCAAAAAAGTCTAAAACTCTTATCCAGCAAGGTTTTTAGATTTATTCAGCCAGCCCTAATTGACTATAATTAAGACTAGAGTGTTTTCTAGGGCGAAATATAGCTATGGCAGCAGTGATTTTAAACTTAGATACAGTCAATCTCACCGATGAGCAGTTTTACTGTCTCTGTCAAGTTAACCCAGATTGGCAACTAGAAAGAAACGCCCAAGGAGAATTAATTGTGATGCCACCTGTTGGGGGAATTAGCGGCAACCGAGAGGCCGATTTTATTAGTTTACTTTGGTTGTGGAATCGTCAAACCGGATTGGGTAAAGTCTTTAGTTCGGCGACGATTTTTCGTTTGCCGAAAGGCGGAGATCGCGCTCCCGATGCCGCTTGGGTGAGTTTAACTCGTTGGCAAGCTCTGAGTCGAGAAGAACAGGAGAAATTTCCGCCTATTTGTCCCGATTTCGTCATTGAACTGCGCTCCCGTAGCGATTCCCTCCCGGAAATTCAAGCGAAAATGCAGGAATATCTCCACAGTGGTTTGCGATTAGGTTGGCTAGTTAATCCTCAACAACAACAAGTGGAAATTTATCGTCCTCAGCAACCCGTAGAAATTATGGAACTACCGGCTAATTTAAGCGGAGAGGATGTCTTACCCGGCTTTAGTCTATTTATCTCCATTTTTGAGTAAAATATCCTTAAAACCGAGGTATGATCAGACCTCTGGTCAAAATCAAAATAGGAGTCGCTCGTCAGTAGTCAGGGTAAATTCAGGCACTTTTTCCCTGAAAATTGGCTAATTGACCCCCTAAAAATCGGTAAAACCCCACACCCTACACCCTACTCCTAGGAAAAACTTTTTCAGCAAACCCTATTTAACTATGACCACCGATACTGTCACCACTCCCTCGCCCAAAAAACTCTGGTTAGCAGCCATTAAACCACCAATGTATAGTGTGGCGATTATACCGATTATTCTGGGAACAGCGATCGCTTATCAGGAAACAGGTCTATTTTCTCCCCCGGTTTTTGCCACTTTTATCCTCTCAGCTATTTTAATTCTCGCTTGGTTAAATCTCAGTAATGATGTTTTTGATGCCGATACCGGGATCGATGTCAATAAGGCCCATTCGATTGTTAATTTAACCGGTAACAAATCTTTAATTTTCTGGCTGAGTAATCTTTTTCTATTATTAGGCATCGCTGGTATTTTTGCTATTAGTTATGGGCGAGGCGATTGGATGCTCCTAGAATTAATCGCCCTCTGCTGTTTTTTGGGCTATACCTATCAAGGGCCTCCCTTCCGTCTCGGTTATCAAGGATTAGGTGAAATTATCTGTTTCTTTACTTTTGGACCCTTGGCGATTGCCGCTGCCTACTATTCCCAAGCTGGCACTTTTTCCCTCTCTAGTCTAGCGGCTTCAATTATTATCGGGATT
>NZ_JASJFF010000447.1:0-5846 GCF_030065435.1 Microcystis sp. M53603_WE2 | reverse complement strand
GCTCCAGCTACATCAAATGTTCCAAAAAAATATAGAAGAGTTAATGCAAATTAGCCGCTATCGGTTGAAGGATTACATCAAAGGACAAAGAGCGATATCGCTTGCCCTATCTACCTTCTAGCTCGCTTGTCCCCCTCTCAGGAATTCTTCTCTAATCCGTGGAATTAATTGTTTTCCTTGCTCGATCGCTCTTGCGGTTGGTGCTATGATTAATTGTCAACCCTAATCAACAAAGTTTGACTTCAATATATGGAAGGCAATTAAACTCAGCACCAAGCATGACCCTTCCGTAATCCTACTGTACGCTATAATTATAAGAACCATGAAATGCACCCTATTCTTAGTCTTCAAAAATCAAGGTTTATATCATAAAAATCAAAAAGTTTTTGGAAAAAATTTACCACTATAGACTCATAGGTTTCTTGCATAATTTCAGAAGCTCCAAATCGATAAACTTCATAACCTAGCAATTTTAACTTTCTATCTTCAGCTACCATTTCTGCATAAAGCTGAGGCTTCGCATATTCTCCCTCAGCATAATGTTGTTTACCATCAATCTCAATAACAATTCTTTTTGATTTTGGCAATAATAATAAAAAATCCATACGTTGTCTTATCAATCTTCTCCCATTGTTATATCTTTTGAGTTCTTTGATAGTATAGGGATCATAATGTAAATAAACTTGTGGCAGTAGAGCGGGCGAATTTTCACCCCAACGACGACATAATTGCTCGTTTTTATAGTAAGTGTCAAAAAATCTAGATTCTACTGGATTATTTTGCAAGGATTCTTTAAGTCGTTTGTAAAGAGGAGCTGCCGCTTCTGAATTTGACCAGCTAATAATTTTTTTATACTCTTTCCACCAATCAATTAACTCTATCCCTAATAATCCATGACTTTGAATCGGCTTATCATAGATCAAACAGGATTCTTTATACTTCGTAATTTCAATATCATTGCTAAGTGAATCTGAAAAAATAATTTCTGGTTTAAAAGAATTAGAGGCAAAAATAATATTTTTGATATTTTGATGTCCTAGTTTTTTGGTTAAATGAATTGTGTAGCCATTACTATCAACTTGAAAACCACTTTTTTCACAAATTCCTCTTAAAGTTTGCTTATGCTCTTCCTTAATATTATAACTTTTGTATAAAAGTATTGATTCAATTACTTTCAGAAATTTCTGAATATCGTTTTGATTTTCCCAATCAATCTTTGAGTAGTATCCATTCAATTGATCTCGGCGCGTAGATGCACGAGGCTCGTATTTATCAAATCCCGCATCCGTAAACCAACTATCTATTTGATTAATATAATATCCTGAGCAAAATTCTCGAAACTCACTCTTTAATAAATCTAGAGATATATTCATAGAGACACATCAACTTTCGGAGAAATCACCGATACATACAATACCAAATTCTAGCAATTCAGCATTAGGATCAAAATCAACAGATTGGTGGGTTATGGCGAATACCTTATTAGTTGCTTAACTGTCTCATTTGTCATCGCCTAACCCACCCTACTATTTGGCTACCGGCAAAAGATAGCCACCGGCAATTGTATCAATTTGTAAAAGATGGTTGACGTTTGTGCCAATCGGTGGCCTGTTCGTAGGCGTGGGCGACGTGAAATAATTGATCTTCGCGCAGCACATTACCCACTAATTGTAAACCAATCGGCAAACCTTGCCCATCAAAACCGCAGGGAAGACTTAACCCGGGTAAACCGGCTAAATTGACGGGAATAGTCATTAAATCCGATAAATACATACTCAGAGGGTCCGCCGTTTTTTCCCCAGCTTTAAAAGCTGTGGTCGGTGAAGTGGGAGAAACTAACACATCTACCGATTGAAAAGCTCGATCGAAATCCTCTTTGATCAAAGTCCTCACCTTTTGTGCTTTCAGGTAATAAGCATCATAATAACCCGCCGAGAGGGTATAGGTTCCCAACATAATCCGGCGCTTAACTTCCGCACCAAAACCCTGAGCGCGAGTCTTAGTGTACATATCAATCAAACTATCGGCATCTTCCCGAATACCGTATTTAACCCCATCGTAACGGGCTAAATTCGCCGATGCTTCCGAGGGGGCGATAATGTAGTAGGTGGGCAATCCGTAACGGAAACGGGGACAGGAAATCTCTTTAATTGTGGCACCGAGGGCCTTTAACTGCGCTAAAGCTTGATTAACTGCCTCAGCAACCACCTGATCCAAACCTTCCCCGAAAGTTTCCTTAATTACGCCAATTTTTAGCCCTTTTAAACTGGTTTTCAGGAATTGGCTATAGTCGGGAATCGGCAGATTGAGACTGGTAGAATCTTGGGGATCGTAACCTGCGATCGCTTGTAATAAAATCGCCGCATCTTCTACGGTACGACCAAAGGGACCGATCTGATCGAGAGAAGAAGCGTAAGCCACCAAACCAAAGCGAGAAACTAAGCCATAGGTCGGTTTTAGCCCAACAACGCCACAAAACGAAGCCGGTTGACGAATTGATCCCCCCGTATCCGATCCTAGGGCGACCACGCATTCTTGAGCGGCCACAGCCGCAGCCGACCCCCCCGAAGAGCCACCAGGCACCCGGGATAAGTCCCAGGGATTAGCAGTAACGTGATAACCGGAGTTTTCGGTGGAACTACCCATAGCAAACTCGTCTAAATTGGTTTTACCGACGATAACTGCTCCTAAATCCCGTAATTTTTGGGTAACGGTGGACTCGTAGGGGGGGACAAAATTCTCTAAAATCCGGGAAGCGCAGGTGGTGGGGATACCCTTGGTGCAGAGATTATCTTTTAATGCGATGGGAATACCGGCCAACAGATGCAGAGACTCACCCCTGGCGATTTTCTCGTCCACTTTTTGGGCTTGTGCGAGGGCTAAATCCGGGGTTAAATGGAGAAAGCTTTTTACTTGTGGTTCGATCGCTTGAATACGAGCGAGAAATTCTGTGGCGATTTCGACGGCTGTTTTTTCTTTATTAACGAGTTGTTGATGCAGTTGACGAATCGAAGTCATGTTCAGTTACCGGTTACAACCACCGTCAGGAGCAAGCAACAACCCCAGACAGCAAAGACTATTTTAGCGTCAGTTTGGCTGTAGGTCAGCTAATCCCCTAAAATTAAAGGAAAGCCTCGGAGGAAAACTAGAGTTATGACTTTTAATATCCGACAATTAGATAATTTAGACTACGATGAAGCCGAACCCTTATTAGAAGATTATATTACTGGAGCGATCGAAGAATATATCAATTCGCCCGAGGGAGAGGCCTATTATCAAGAAAAAGAAGAAGGTGGTGGTTGGATTGCTACCTTGATTGAGTTGGGCTATCTCTATCAAGGTTATACCCTTGCTACCATGACTAAGGCTGATGTGCAAATCTTAATGGAGAAGATTTTACCACGCAAAATTACTATCCTCGATCCGACGGAAACGGAAGATGCTATCCCTGAATTAATTAGTTTTTGGCAATTTTTGGGACGAGAATATAAATTAACTCAGGCTAAAGCTATTATTAAATATTTAGAGCAATTAGGCGATCGCTTTGGTCAACTGATGAACGATCCCAACAGTGGCGGTTTTATGAAAAATCTCTTGTTACAAGCGCATCAGCAGGGTTTTGATATCACCAGTCAGGAGGGTTTAACAGCTTTTCAAGAAAAATATAATGCTGAACAACGCGCCAAACAGCAAGCGGCAGCAATATTGAAAAAAACGCTTCCAGCTGTTTCTAAATCGGAAAATGTTCCCAAGGCAATGCAGGCCAAATATCAAGAAATTATCGATATTACCGATAAATTTGCCGCTCAATATCTTAATGAAGAATATGCCCAACTTATTCGCCAATTAACTGCAACTTTAGCTCGTAAGCGTCCCTCTCCCCTAGAAAAAGGTAAGGCTAATTCCTGGGCTGCTGGCATTACTCACGCCCTAGGAATGGTCAATTTTCTCTTCGATCCTACTCAAAATCCCCACATTTCGGCCAAAGAACTTTATCAGGCTTTTGGGGTTGCTCAAAGTACAGGACAAGCTAAATCAAAACAAGTGAGAGATTTACTGAAGATGTCCTATCTTGACTCAGAATGGGCTTTACCAAGCAATTTGGAGAACCATCCTAGCACTACAGTCCGGAAGTTAATCACTACCATGCTCGGTTATAGTTAGGGTTTGCTGAAAAAGTCTTTTGGTGGAGCTAGGAGGCACTCTTGCAGCAATAGATTCCTGAATGACCCAATCTCGATCGAGCTTGCAGACTAGACTCTAGTTACCTCTCCAGTTAAACTATAGTAGTCAATAGTTATAAAGTTTTAAACGATCACCTATTGTCAGCCTTTTTAACTGGTCACTTTATTACCTACCTATGTTGGACAGTTTCTCCCCCCAAACCTCTAGCGTCGTCCTCGCTTCGGTGGCGGACTATTTCAAAGTCCTGTCGGAAGTCAGTCGCCTACAGATTCTCAGTTGCTTGCAATTAGGCGCGATGAATGGTAAAGAAATCGCCGAAGCTACCGGACTAGGTCAGGCCAATCTCTCCAAACACCTGAAAGCTTTAACCCAAGCGGGAATTATCTCGCGGCAACCCCAAGGAGTCAGCGTTTACTATCAAATTACCGACCCCGTGATCTATGATCTCTGTAAGGTGGTTTGCGATCGCATTAGTCAGCAAATGCGTCAACGGGCCCGAGAATTCGAGAGTCTGCCAACTTTCCATCTCCCTAAATAAAAATTACCAAACCCTTGACATTTTGCCTCAATTATGCTATGTGCAAAATTTCCATGCTCCTAGAAGAACTTTGTCAACGCTATCGGGAGGGAGAAAGAGATTTTCGGGGGATTAATTTGCGGGAAAGCGACTTAACTAATATTGCCCTCCCAGGAGTCAATTTTTGCCGTGCCGATCTGCGACAGGCGCGGTTAGGAAAGATAGGCCTTTCGCGATCGCTGCTGAGAGAAGCGGATTTAAGTGAGGCGATTCTCTGGGGAGCAGATTTAAGTCAAGTGGACTTTTATCGAGCTTGTTTACGAGATGCGGACTTAAGCGGGGCTAATCTCATCGAAGCCAATTTAGAAGCCACTTATTTAACCAAAGCCGTCTTAAACGGTGTTAATCTCAACAGTGCTAATCTCCAGCAGGCCGTATTAATCGATACGGATTTTCGCTCCACTTCCGACCAACGCACGGACTTAGGCAAAACTAACTTTTGCGGAGCCGATCTCAACTATGCCAATCTGAGCGGCTCCCTGTTATATCGAGCTAATTTCGCTGATTGCCGACTTTGCCGGGTTAATTTTCGTGCTAGTCCCGAAAGAGACGGATTTATTACCGATCTCACCGGGGCCAGTTTCCGGGGTGCGGATCTCAGTTATGCCGATTTGCGCGGGGCAATTTTAGAAGATGTGGACTTGACTGATGCTGATTTAACCTGGACTTTGTTTTAATCTGGGAAGCTTTTTCAGTCAACAGTGATCAGTAAACAGTGATCAGTGACAAGTGAAAAGATGTCATTTCACTTAAAACTCAAATCCGATAACTGATAACTGATAACTGCTCACTGATAACTGATAATTGAGGGTCGATTTATTTAAGGCTTGCTGAATAAATCTAAAAACCTTGTTGGATAAGACTTTTAGACTTTTTTTCCCTCAAAAAGTGCCAGCCATTGCGGGGATCGGGGGGAAAATTCAGGTACTTTTTCCCTGAAAATTAGGTAATTGACACCTTCAAAATCGCTAAAACCCCACACCCTACACCCTACACCCTGCCCCTAGGAAAAACTTTTTCAGCAGACCCTAGTTAAGTGGGTGGGTGGAATTAAATCCGACATTCCGCACATCTTCATATACCT
>NZ_JASJFF010000154.1:0-3955 GCF_030065435.1 Microcystis sp. M53603_WE2 | reverse complement strand
CAATCCCTGGCGGAAGAACTAACCCGCGAGTGTAAAAACGAGAGCGAACGACTTTCCGCCTACGACACTCTCATAACGGTTCTCGAGAGCCGAACAAAAGAAGCTCTCTGGTTAGGCGATATCGATCTCGCCGAAGAGAGATCGAAGAAAATGGTGGCGATGGAACCTCTTTACTCTCGTTATCGCCTGCAACTGGGGGAAATTTTACTGAAACAAAATAAATTTGAAGAAGCGGCGAAAATCTATCGTTCTGCCACTAGACTCGGCCCACCTGGAATGGCGATCGCTCGGTCTATGGCCCTCCAATGTCACGAACGATTAGGAGAGATAGACATCGCCTGTGATTGCTATCTAGCTTCCCTACAGATGGATGAATTAGCTATCTCCGCCGTGGAGAAAATTAACAAATTGGCCCCCCGGCTAGGTAACTCGATGCTGACCGATTGGAGTACCATGCGTCTAGAACAATTACAGGAACAACAGGGAGGTATGGTCTCTAAAACGAAAACTTCCTATATTCCTGAAGCAGCTTCTGCACTGAAATTAGCGGGTGAACGCGAACTCTCTCAAATTTAACTCAAGGCGATCGAGGAATTCGGGAAAGATTCTACCTCGATCGCCCCGCAGCCGGAATTCCCTTAGAAGAATTTCTAACCCCTCACTGAATCGCCTGTTTTAAACTGCGGCAGAATTCTTCGAGGGATTTTAACCCATCGCTGGGGGAATTATCGGCCAGACGTTTAACCATGGCACTGCCGACAATTACCGCATCAGCACCCCATTTTTTCACCTGTAGCGCCTGTGTCGGGTCAGAAATGCCAAATCCTACCCCCACGGGTTTATCGGTGACAGAACGGATAGAATCGAGCAATTCCTCCACTCTGGTGGCTACTTGGTTCCGCATTCCCGTCACTCCCGTGACACTAACCAGATAAATAAAACCTTGGGATTGCCGGGCGATCGCTTGTATTCGTTCCGGGGGACTGGTAGGCGCTACCAATAAAATCACTTCAATTCCCTTAGCGGCAGCCGGTTGCAGCAGACTTGCCGCTTCCTCTAGGGGTAAATCGGGAACCACCAAACCACTCACCCCGGCTGCTTTAATTTGGTCTAAAAAGACATCTATCCCGCGATGATAGATGGGATTATAGTAAGTAAAGAGAATAATCGGAGCTTTCACCTCTCCCCGGGCATTTTTGACGATTTCTAGCACATCTTCCAACTTGACACCCCGATTTAAAGCGCGGGTGGCTGCCGCTTGAATAACCGGACCATCCGCAAGAGGATCGGAATAGGGAACCCCCAACTCGATCAGATCGGCCCCTGCCCGGTCTAAAATGCGTAAAGCTTGGGCAGTGGTAGATAAATCGGGATCACCGGCAGTAATAAAGGGAATTAAGGCACAATTCCCCTGGGAACGGAGAGAACGAAAACACTCGGAAACAGCAGTCATCGAAAATTACTGAAGACATAAAGCACCGTCTATTATCTCATGGCGGGGAATAGCTCATTGCCAGTCTCTACAAGCTCAGGTAAAGAATTTTTCAAGTAATACTTAAGAAATATTGACAAAATGGCGATCGAGGTTAGAATAGGCTCAGTCTGACAGTTTTAAAAAAATTTCTTGGATAAGCTAAACGGCTTTTACTTCGGATCACCGATATAGACTCCAAAAGGGTTATAGCTGTTGGATCATGCAGGTTAAGCGCCGTTTAGCTTAATAAGGGTTTTCATTCCGCTTTTTCCAGTACACAATAGAACTACTGCCCGATCGGGTTTCGTATAATCAAACACCATATTATATCTATGTTTTCCATTTACATTCTCACTCATAACGAAGAAATTGATATTGCCGCCTGTGTGGAATCGGCACTTCTATCCGATGATGTGATTGTGGTTGACTCCTACAGTAGCGATCGCACTGTAGAGATTGCTTCTCGTTATCCAGTGCGCGTGATTCAGCATCAATTCGAGAGTCATGGTAAACAAAGAACTTGGATGTTAGAAAATATCGAGACTAAATACGATTGGGTTTATATTCTCGAAGCAGATGAAAGGATGACACCCCAACTCTACGCAGAATGTCTGCGCGCCACTCAACAGAAAGAATTTACTGGTTTTTATGTGGCCGAAAGAGTTATGTTTATGGGAACTTGGATCCGTCGCAGCACCCAGTATCCCCGTTATCAAATGCGTCTATTTAGAAAAGATCAAGTCTGGTTTAGCGATTATGGTCACACGGAAAGAGAAGAATGTCTGGGAAAAACCTCTTTTTTACAAGAAACCTATCCCCACTATACCTGTAGTAAAGGTTTAAGTCGTTGGATTGAAAAACATAATCGTTATTCTACCGATGAAGCGGCAGAAACCCTACATCAGTTGGCTAACGGTGGTGTTAGTTGGAAAAAATTATTTTTTGGTGAAACCGAAGTAGATAGACGGAGAGCTTTAAAAGATTTATCTCTACGATTGCCTTTTCGTCCCTTGCTTCGTTGGTTTTATATGTATTTTATCTTGGCGGGAATTCTCGATGGTAAAGCTGGTTTTGCTTGGTGTACTCTGCAAGCTTTTTATGAGTATTTGATCCTCTTAAAAGTAGCGGAAATGAAACAGGGTTTACCCACTCCCACCGAAGTGAGAAATCCTTTTCATCCCCCGAAAAATGGTGACAATAGTAATTTCCATAGGCCCGATTTCGTCTCCCTAAAAGGAAAAGCCGATTAACATTCAACCATTATTAATCAGTCAGCAATCACCTAACAACAACCTAGAGATAAAAAGCAATCCTGATCCATTTTTTATTAGCTGTGACATCAATTTCACGGCTGTTGTCTCATCTCAAGCTGTACGGTATTTAAACTGCGTAGTGGTCTCCCCACCTCCCCACTTCATAATTCATAATTCATAATTCCCTCTCCCTGATTAATAACGGATGCGAGGATCAACATAAGCATTGATTAAATCGATTAAAATACTGGCAAAAACCACTATTGTCGCAAAAAAAGCCATTAATCCCTGTACTGTTGGGTAATCCCGCAGAGAAATCGCGCGATATAACTGATTTCCCAAACCCGGCCAAGAAAAAGTAACTTCCGTCAAGACTGCACCACCTAAAAGAGCCGCAAAAGTTAATCCTAAGACAGTAATTACGGGTATTAGAGCATTTTTCAGCGCATGGGCGATCATAATCGTTTTTTCTGGTATTCCTCTCGCTTTGGCCGCATCTACATAGTCCGCTTGCAAAGTTTGTTTCAGATTAACTCGCACCATCCGTTCAAAAATCCCACTCAAGAGAATGCCGAGAGTAAAACTAGGTAAGGCTAGATAATACAAAGCTGTGGGCAACTTATCTAGTTGTAGAGTCATCAGACTATCAAGGGTGTATAAACCTGTAATTGTCTGGGGTGGAGTCTCACTCAAAGGAAAACGAGTCCCCAAGGGAAACCAGCGCAACTGTACCGCAAAAATTAGCTGTAAGAGCATTCCCACCCAAAAAATCGGCAAGGAATAGGTTATCAGTCCAAATAAACGTCCCCCCGCATCTAAGGGGGTATTCGGACGGGAAGCGGTGATAATTCCCAATCCGACTCCCACTATCACCGCAATTAGCATTCCATAAAAAGTTAGTTCCACCGTCGCTGGAAAATGTTTAGCGATAATCTCCCACACCGTCACCCCCTTACTGGTTAAAGAGTCTCCTAAGTTGAGACGCATTAGATTGAAAATATAGTCTAGATACTGGAAAAATAGGGGTTTATTCAGTCCTAACTGTTCTCTTAGGGCATTTTTGGCACTTTCAGGGGCGCGGTTGCCTAAAATCGCATCCGTGGGATCACCAGGGGCAACACGCATCAGCAGAAAAACCACCGTCACGATTGTCCATAACATCAAGGGAGCTAGGAGTAAACGCACCAGTAAATAGGATTGTAAAGCAGCGCGGCGAGACATGAGGGCT
>NZ_JASJFF010000036.1:0-1125 GCF_030065435.1 Microcystis sp. M53603_WE2 | reverse complement strand
GTCCTTCCCGTTTAGTTGCTTCCTTCCATTCCTGATAGGTTTGAGATAAGGTCATAAACACCTCTCTATCCTCAGTTTCTAGGATGTTATTTATTTCCATATTAACCCGCCAACTAATCAATAATTCCAGCACATTTTCCCGGAAAGCATTACCTTGAGGTAATTCTAACAATTCTCGCACCGCTTGGTTTTGAGTTTTTCCCCGTCCTAATAATCTTATCCAGAGAGTCTCAGCAGTCACAGGCAATTGATTAATAGCGATAATTGCCGTGCGATAAAGCGAGGGAAGAAAATAGACTCCTTCTGGCCAATCTGGGTCTAATTTTGCCCCAAATCCCTCTAAAACAGTGATACCAGCCGAAGGGGATAAAATCCACAAACGAGGGGCATTGTCTTCATTGTAGCTCTGATTTTCCCGTTTAGCTTGTCTTTGCAGTTCGGCTAAAATTGTCAAAAGTTTCGCTAAACAATTGCGAATCTCGCTACGATTGGGAGGATTGCGATAGGGTTCAATTAAGACAGTATTAAGGACAATTCTGCCTAATAATCCCAGATAATTGGGGTTGGGTTCGGCATTGGGGGAAAAAAATAAATCTATCTGTCGGGTTTCGTCGCTGACTTCTTTACTGATTTCGACGATTCCCAGGGGAGAAAGTAATTGTTCAAGGTAATTTTTGGCAAATTGATCATGGGGTTTCATGGGGTTTCTTGAATAGCTCGTCGGACCTGTTCTAAGTCTAAATCCAAAGCTTGAGCGATTTGTTCCACACTTAAACCCAGAGCAAGTAAACGGGGAATAGATTCCAGTTTAGCCTCTAGTTTTCCTTGTTCGAGTCCTCGCTCTAGTCCTCGCTCTAGTCCTTGTTCGAGTCCTCGCTCTAGTCCTTCCTGTCGTCCTTCCCGTTTAGTTGCTTCCTTCCATTCCTGATAGGTTTGAGATAAAGTCATAAACACCTCTCTATCCTCAGTTTCTAGGATGTTATTTATTTCCATACTAACCCGCCAACTAATCAATAATTCCAAGACATTTTCCCGGAAAGCATTACCTTGAGGTAATTCTAACAATTCTCGCACCGCTTGGTTTTGCGTTTTTCCCCGTCCTAATAATCTTAACCAGAGAGTCTC
>NZ_JASJFF010000489.1:0-3138 GCF_030065435.1 Microcystis sp. M53603_WE2 | reverse complement strand
TCCTAGATGGGCGATTTCATAACCGTGGGTGTTTTGGGTGGGAAAACCTAGGCAAGCGGCCTTAGCTATATGACCGAATTTCATGGCGATGGAGGCATCGCTACCAAAACCACTAATAATAGCTAATTGCAGGGGTATTCCCGCTTTTTCGGCTGCAATTCGTAATTCTTGATTTAATTGCTCATCATAGATACCGTAACCATCCTGAGACAATAAAACAGGACTGCTGCCATCCTTAATCGGATATTCAGGAGCGAGAGGACAGATTTCTAGGGCAATTAAAGCATCTAAGCGGTTATTTGCCGTGAAAAATAAGGCCCCTAAGGCTCCCACCTCCTCCTTGGCTGAGGCAACCAAATATATATCCACTGCGGGGTTAATGATTCTGGCCGCTAATGCCAAAAGAATCGCCACGGAAGCTTTATTATCGAGGGTATAACTGGCAATGTAGTCTTTTAGTCGAAAGGGTTGTTTTCGGTGTTTTCCCACCACGACTCGACTACCGACGCGCACTCCGCAAGCTTCTAATTCTTCCGGAGTCAATTTCGTCTCTATCCATGCGGATTCCCAGGTGACGGGAGTGTTTTCCTGCTGCACTTTTTGCGGGGATTCATGGGAAATATGACGGGAACCAAAGGAGAGAATCCCCGATCTGGTTTCTTGATCACCGATAATATCCACCACTCCCTCTCCGTAAATCCAAGGAAAAGCTCCCCCGAGTCGGCGAATTTGCAGAGTACCATCGGGATTAATTGCCTTGATCATAGCACCAATTTCGTCTTTATGACCAGTAATAGCAATTTTTTTGGTCGAATCCCGTCCTTTAATCTTTCCGATGACATTTCCCGCTTGATCTTGCCATGTTTCTAATCCTAACTCTTGAAAGCGTTCTAGTAAAAAGCGATCGATTTCCGTTTCCATCCCACTAGGAGAATGATGGAGGACAAGAGTGGCAATAGTGTCAAAGAGGTGATCAAAATCCATATTTGTCTTGATTTGTGGGTCGAAAGAGAATTATTATCGAAACCGGAAATCGAAAAGGTTTTACAGGAACAATATTGGCGCAGCCATGGCTCTTGGGTGATTGCCAGTTAGCATTTAATGATTAATCAGAGGTGCAGAATTAGCCAGAAAACCCGCAACTTTCAGAGACTCTAGCACCGAATTGTCATCCTCTACCCAATAGTTTTGTCCTAAACGCACAAATTGACGCTGAGTTCCCGCACCAATGGTGGCAATAACGGGAACTTTTGCCTTTTGTTTGTCTCCCGATTGCAGAATACTTTTGAGAAGATTTTGACGATTTTGGTTGACGACATCTTGCAGCGATAAATTAACCATCACCATTTTAATGGTTTCGATCGGTTCCGCATCTTCGATAATTAATTGTACCCGATCATCTCGGCGATCAACTTTTCCCCACACCATTAAAGTTGCTTCCTCCACTAATAATTTTTGCAGACGTTCGTAGGTATCAGAAAACACCACCGCTTCCGATTGTCCCGAGGCATCTTCTAGGGTTAAAAATGCCATCGGAGTCCCTTTTTTGGTCATAATTTTCTTAACGGCATTTAATAAGACAATTGCACTAACTTTTTTTCTGGTTTTGTGTTCTTCTAAGTCAGCTAAATTGATAGGAGATAGGACTTGAGCGGCTCTTTGTAAAGCTTTTAAAGGATGTTCGGAAACATAAAAACCTAAATGTTCTTTTTCCAGTTTTAACTTTTCCTGTAGGGAAAAATCTTCTACTGCGGTGGCACTGGGAGACTGTTCAAACTCGGATTCTTGTTTATTTTCTGTGTTACCTCCTAGCATATCAAAAATATTCATTTGACCACTTTCTTTCTCTTTGGTGCGTTTTTGCGCCCAAGCAACTACTAATTCTAAATCTTCAATTAATTGATGGCGATTAGGTTGAATTTTATCAAAAGCACCACAATAAATTAGCGTTTCTAAAGCTCTTTTGTTGACCAATCGCAAATCAACACGTTCGCAAAAATCCCCTAAGGAAGTAAACTTTCCTCCTGTTGCTTCCCGGGCTTTTAAAATAGCCTCGATCGCATTTTCGCCCAGATTTCTAACTGCGGACAAACCAAAGAGAATTTTGCGTCCAATCGGGGTAAAATGTTTTTGCGATCGATTGATGTCGGGAGGTTCGACATCGATATTCATTTTCTGACAGTTTTCTCGATACTTTTCCACCTTATCCTGATTATCGCTACTAGCAGTTAGTAACGCTGTCATATATTCCACAGGATAATTAGCTTTTAAATAAGCGGTTTGATAGGTGACGTAAGCATAAGCGGTAGAGTGAGATTTATTAAAACAATTGGAAGCAATTAACCCGTTGCCCAGCAAAAAATTATGATCTTTCTCCACACCAATATCGTAAACGGGTTTTCTTCCCAAGGATTGACGACCGATAATTTTAACCATATTAGTAACCCAACTCTCCAGAGATTTTGGCAACGGTGCTAATAGAAATATAGCATTTCTTTGCTCAATCAGGCTCCCCAGGACAAAAAAATTACCAGATTAATAACTAAAGTGTATATTTTACCTACAATAGGTTAGGATCAAATTAAACAACATCATCGAAAATTTTGGTCTGAAACCCCGCCATTTCAGGTGGGCTTTAATTTAAATACTAGCGCATTTACACTATATATGCTAGAATGTGAGGCATGGAGAAAGCCTATTAGTTTCGATTTTACCCAACACCCGAACAAGAGTCGCTATTGCGGCACACCTTGGGCTGTGTAAGATTAGTTGACAATAAAGCTCTCTATGTCAGAACACAAGCTGGGTATGAAAGACAAGAAAGAGTAGGATACAGTCAAACTTCTTCAATGTTAACCGAGGAGAAAAAACAAGAAGAATTAGACTTCTTGAATGAGGTTAGCTGTAGTCCTTGGCCACAAGGTTTAAGACACCTATAAACAGCTTTTACTAATTTCTTTGCTGGTGGTACTAAATTTGGTTGGTTCTTCGTTACTTGGTATGGTTCGATAGGGGGGCATAAATCGACTAAATCCTTATCTGGCAAGAGACTTAATTGATTAGTTCGCTCTAGATAAGAAATAATTGACAAAAATCGCTAAATGCCTTTCTATATAAGGGTTACATCCCTTATAACCC
>NZ_JASJFF010001211.1:0-1823 GCF_030065435.1 Microcystis sp. M53603_WE2 | reverse complement strand
CGTCCTCTATTTTGATCGCCGACTCGTGCAGTCATGTCTTTTTTTCTCTTAGCTGTTGAACCACCTGCCCTGATTAATACTGTAGCTGAACCGGAAACGGAGGAGCGCCAAGTTTCGGAAAATAGTCCCACGTCTGTAGTTTCCCTCCCTGTCACCCCAGCACCTCTAGAAGCAAAAAAGCCTTCAGCAGAGAGCGTTTCTATTCCCCTCACCGTCACTCCACCCCCGGAAACCGTCGAGGTAAAACCCTTGGTTCCCGATGAGGGTATTCCCTTGGAACCTTTACCTAGCAGTGCGGGTGATGCGGCAACTTTAGGAACACCCCTTTCTGTTCAGAATTCTCCACCCCCCGCAGCCGTTGGTGTCACCATTAATCCCGAAACCGAGATAGTTTCAGGATTAAATCAAAAAGCTCTTAACCAGAAAAATGGCTCAACTCGGCTATTAGTGAGGAAAAAAGGCGAAAAAACCAGCCAAGAATACTTGATTTCCCTCAATAACAGCCTAGCTCAGACCGCTAATCCAGAAGGGGAAAGACCCATGGAATTAGTGGCCGATGAGCAGGAATTTGACCAAAATCGGCAGATTATCACCGCTAGAGGTAATGTCACCCTGCGTTTTGCCGAAAGTGTACTAACGGCCGATCGCTTACAGATTAATCTTCCCGAAAAGTTAGCGGTAGCGGAGGGCCAGGTGATCCTAACCCGGGGAGATCAAATCCTGCGCGGCGATCGCTTTGAATATTATTTCGTCCAGGATAGCGGTGTGGTATTTAATGCTAATGGGGAGATTTTTCAACCCAGCACCGCTAGGGATTTAGGGCAAACGCTGCCCACCGATGTGGGTGCGGGGGCCAGCAGTTCTTTTGGAACCCTAACCGATCGTTTGGCATTAAATCAACCCTTGCAGAGAATCACGACGGGAGAGGGTTTTCAATTTGTCGTCGGGGGACAGGATCCCAGTCGGCGCGATCGACAGAATATTAGTAGTCCGTCGGGGGGAACGATTAATCGCGTCCGTTTTCAGGCCGAACGCTTGAATTTTGATGGTAAGGTGTGGAATGCCACTAATGTGCGTCTGACGAATGACCCTTTTTCCCCCCCTGAGTTGGAAGTTCGGGCCAATTCCGCCACTTTTCGCAGTACCGGCCCCTTTACCGATGAGTTACGGATGAGTAATTCCCAGTTGGTTTTCGATCAACGGGTAGTGGCACCCACTTTTATTAATAGTCTCACTTTCGATCGCCGTCGTCGTCGTCCTTTTTTAATTGCCCCGGGCTATGATGGGGAGGATCGGGGCGGATTTTTCGTAGAAAGTCCCCTAACTTTAGTGGAGACACCGAAGACTATTTTTGAGTTGACACCGCAATATTTAATTCAAAAAGTCCTTAATCCCGATGCTTTTCCCTCAGCTAACCCCGGAGGTGGGGAAGTTTCGGCCCTTAGTCCGAAAGCTTTTGGTTTATTGGGCAATTTTGCCACTAATTTTGGCGAGCGCTCGTTTTTGCAAGCGACAGCTTCTTTTTCTAATTTAGATTTGGAACAGATCGAAAATAGTGTTCGTTCTAAAATTCGCTTTCAACAGACGATCGGACAGTTGCAGGATCCCTATCTGCTCAATGTGGAGTACAATTATCGCGAGCGTCTTTTTAACGGTTCTTTAGGGTTTCAGACGGTTAATAGCAGTTTTGGGGCAATTTTGACCTCACCGGTGATTGTCGTCCCGAATACGGATATTAGACTCAGTTATCAAGCTTCTCTACAGAATATTAACGCACCCACCGATCGCAGTAATCTCTTAGCGGCCAATGCAACGGATAATGT
>NZ_JASJFF010001008.1:0-1342 GCF_030065435.1 Microcystis sp. M53603_WE2 | reverse complement strand
TAGTTTAGTTCTCCGGTTGTCCCGCTGCTGACATAATTCGATCGCTAATTGGATCGCCGCTTGCATACTCTGGGCCCTAGCGATGCCAAGACCGGCGATATCAAAAGCCGTCCCGTGGTCTGGAGAGGTGCGAACAAAAGGTAAACCGATGGTAGTATTAACAGCACAGTCAAAAGCCATTAATTTGACGGGAATTAGGCCTTGATCGTGGTATAATGCCAGATATGCGTCGGCGGGTTGCCCTGCACCGCTAAACCAAGCGCGTCCCGGTTCCACCCAAAGCGTATCGGGGGGGACAAGGCCGATTAATTGGGTTTGCGGGTATTTCTGCGCCATTGACTGCAACCAAGGCTGTAACCAGTCTTTTTCCTCCCTTCCCAGTTTTCCCGCTTCGCCACTGTGGGGATTAAGGCCGGATATGGCGATTTTGGGGCGATCGATGCCGAAATCTAGCTTTAAAGACTCGATCAATAGGTCTAGTTTTCGGGTCATCAGATCGGGGTTAAGAGTATCGGGAACTTCTCGCAGGGGGATATGGGTAGTGGCGAGGAGAGTGCGTAAGTTATAGCCGGTGTGAGGGGATTTAGCGACGAATAGCATCCCATAACGGTTAATTCCCGCCATGGTAGCTAAAACCTCCGTTTGACCGGGGAAATCATAACCGGCCAACTGCCAACAGGATTTGGCAATCGGACCGGTGACAATACCATCAAATTCGCCCTTGAGGGTGCGTTTTATGGCTTCTTGCAGGTAAAGAAAGCTGATTTCACCACTGTGGGCATCCCCACGCCCGCAAACGATTTTTTCTTGATTGTAGGGCAAATCGATCAGAGAAAAGCGATCGAGAAGATGGGGATCGTGATAGGCTTTTTCGAGAAGCGTTCTTGTCCCGATTAGAGTAATCTGACAACCGGACGAGATTGGGGAATCGGCGATCGCTTTTAACACCACTTCAGGGCCGATTCCGGCGGGATCACCGACGGGGATAACTAGACGGGGAATAAAAGAGGCGAATTCCATAAATTTTGGCCGTCAATATTGCTAATTCTCCCGATTAATCTCATCGTTGACAATCATCAGGAGGGAATAAATCAGTAAACAATCTTCAGTTTACCTAAAATGTCGGATGAATGCCCCCGCTAAATTTTTTGACAAGACATCAACCTTTGCGGGGGATGAAATCCGACCAGGATATTGACTGCGAAGCACGATTTTAATTCTACCATTTGTAGGTAAACTGTGTTATACTTAATTGATCCAGGGTCGAGGATTAATCAATGCTAGTCGTAGAAGCCAAGCTAAAAAACGGGACACCAGAACAATATCACCGGCTTGATGAAGC
>NZ_JASJFF010000875.1:0-2724 GCF_030065435.1 Microcystis sp. M53603_WE2 | reverse complement strand
TTTACCAGTTTTGAGGTGGCCAATTACCTAATTTTCAGGGAAAAAGTGCCTAAATTTCCCCCCGATCACTCCCAGATCCAGTACTTTTTGATTGACAAAAGGTCTAAAAGTCTTACCCAACAAGGTTTTTAGATTTATTCAACCAGCCCTAGATAATTTATGAGAACGAACAAAGGAAATTCTAAATCCTCCCGCCCGTTGCGAGTGCCGAGAGGTCGCAGGGACGACCGCCGCCACACCCCCAAGGTAAACCGGACAGGTCTCTATCAACGCGCGATCCGGCAGTCCTTCCTCAAACTCGACCCGCGCATCGCCGTGCGTAACCCGGTCCTGTTCGTGGTCTGGTTAGGAACGATCGTCACGGCCCTGGTCACGATCGACCCGCATCTATTCGGCACGATCGCCGGGGATAGGGGACAACAACGGCTACTTAACGGCATCATCACCCTCATCCTCTTCTTCACGGTGCTGTTCGCCAACTTCGCCGAGGCGATCGCCGAGGGACGGGGAAAAGCCCAGGCCGATGCCCTGCGCTCCACCCGCAGCGACACGATGGCCCAGAAAATCCTTGCCGACGGCTCGATCGAGTCGGTCAGTTCCACGGCCTTGGGTCGGGGCGATCGGGTAAAACTGGTGGCCGGGGACGTGATTCCCGCCGACGGGGAAGTGATCGAGGGAATCGGTTCGGTGGATGAATCGGCGATCACCGGAGAATCGGCCCCCGTCCTCAAACAACCCGGAACCGACATCGCCAGTTCCGTCACCGGCGGCACCAGGCTTCTCTCGGACGAGTTGACAGTGCGGATCACTCAAGATCCCGGCCAGGGTTTTATCGATCGCATGATCTCCCTTGTGGAAGGGGCCGAGCGCACGAAAACCCCCAACGAGATCGCGCTGACGGTACTTCTGGCCGTGTTAACCCAAGTCTTTCTAATTGTCGTCGCCACGATTCCGCCGATCGGGAACTATATCGCCGGTTTCCTGGAAACGAGCCTCGGGCCGGCGGTTGCGGATACCTTTCGGGCCGGTTCCAGTATCGCCATCTTGATCTCGCTCCTCGTCGCCCTCATTCCCACGACGATCGGCGGTTTATTGAGCGCGATCGGCATCGCCGGGATGGATCGTGTGGCTCAGTTTAACGTCATCGCCACCTCCGGGCGCGCGGTGGAAGCCTGCGGCGACGTGAATACCCTCCTTCTCGACAAAACGGGAACGATCACCCTCGGAAACCGACTGGCTGACGAATTTATCCCCGTGAACGGTCATAACCTCGAGGAATTAGCCCGCATCTGTCTAGCGGCCAGCCTTTTCGACGAAACCCCGGAAGGACGCTCGATCATTGCCTTAGCCCGGAATTTGGGCGCGAACCTCGATATCGATGGCCAACCCGGCGAGGGAATCGAATTCTCCGCTCGTACCCGCATGAGCGGCACCGATAGGGCCGGCGAGGAATACCGTAAGGGAGCCGTAGACGCGATTAAAGGTTTCGTCCGTTCCCGCGGTGGTTCCGTTCCCGAAACCCTCGATGAGGCACAGGAAAGGGTTTCCCGTTTGGGGGGGACTCCCCTCGCCGTCTGTCGGGGTAACGATATCTACGGGGTGATCTATCTCAAGGACATCGTGAAGCCGGGATTAAAAGAGCGTTTCGACCAATTACGGCGCATGGGTGTGAGAACGATCATGCTCACCGGCGACAACCAGATCACGGCGGCGGTGATCGCGGCGGAGGCGGGGGTGGATGATTTTATCGCCGAGGCCACCCCAGAAGATAAGATCGAGGTGATCCGTCGCGAGCAAGCCAAGGGCAAGTTAGTTGCCATGACGGGAGACGGAACCAACGACGCACCCGCACTGGCCCAGGCTAATGTCGGTGTGGCGATGAACTCCGGAACCCAAGCGGCGAAGGAGGCTGCCAATATGGTGGATCTCGATTCCGACCCGACCAAGCTGATCGATTTAGTGACCATCGGCAAACAGTTACTCATTACCCGCGGCGCCCTGACCACGTTTTCGGTAGCCAACGATATCGCCAAGTATTTCGCCATTATCCCGACAATTTTCGCTGCCGCTGGGATCGGTGCTTTAAATATCATGGGTTTGAAAAGCACTCAATCGGCGATCGTCTCGGCCCTGATCTACAATGCCCTGATTATCCCCGTTTTGATTCCCCTAGCACTTAAAGGCGTTCAATTTCGCCCGCTCACTGCTGACCAACTATTGCGGCGTAATATCCTCATCTACGGCGTGGGAGGCATGATTGCGCCGTTTATTGCTATTAAGATTATTGATGAGATAATTTCAGCGATCGGGTTGAGGTAATGGGAAAATCGGCAATATTTAAGCCTAGTTTATTCGGATTGAAGCACTCGAATCGGGATTTTAGCCAAAAAGAAACATGGGGTAAAAATCAATTTAACTCCTCATTTCCAGCTTCTTTGTGCGCTTACTTGGATGGGAAAGGACTGAAAAATGTCTATCTGAAACTCGATGAAAATTTAAAAGTTCAACCGGCGGAGTTAAGTACACAAGAGTTATACGGTCTAGCTCCCGATTCCGATAATTTATTTTATGCTTTCGAGAGTCAATTTAGAGGAGGGAGCAAAATGATCACAATCGATTTATTCGCTGGTTGTGGTGGTTTATCTTTAGGTTTCCAGAAAGCGGGGTTTACTATTGTGGCCGCATTTGATAATTGGATACCTGCTATAGATGTCTATAGAAATA